>JANYAG010000217.1 GCA_025361465.1 Gemmatimonadota bacterium | reverse complement strand
CCCGCGCCGATGTTGCCGACGCAGGCGATGAGCGTCTGGTGCTTCGCGAGGTAGGTATAGAGGCGGCGCTCGACGTTGGTGAGCCGATTGGCAATCTGGTGGCGCCGGATCGTCGGATCCTCGTGGACCTGCAGGACTTCCGGGGTCGCGCTCACGACGTCCGCCGGCGGGCCTCGACCATCCGCCGGACCTTCTCGCGGATCGTCCCAGCCGCCACGTGCACGTAATCGGGGTGGTCATGCATATCGATCTCGGCCGGCAGCGTGAGGATATCGGTGTCCGGCGGGACGATCGCGAACTCCTGGTATTTCCGGAGCGTTCGTGGCCAGCCCGCGGCCAGCCGCTCGTAGCACTCGTGAATGGACTGCAGGTAGTCGGCCGAGATGGTTGCGGCATATGCATCGCCACCCGCCGCGCGCGCCGCCCGTCGCTTTTCGAGCACCGCCGGCTCGGTGCGCAGGTAGACGGTCAGGTCGGGCAACCGGATCCGCTCATTGTGCAACGTCTGGAAGAAGAGCGTCCAGTAGAGCCGCGCGTGGGCCGCCGGCATCTCGCCGGAGTCGATCATCCGCTGGACAAAGACCTCAGGGCCGTCGAGAAATGGCCGGTCCTCGAGGACGAGGACGCCCTTGGCGCTTTCCCGGGTCATCAGGTGTCGGATCTCGCGCTGCTGCAGCACCCGCATGTGCAGGAAGGCCGTCTCGGTCGGAAAGATGTTGGCGACGCGGTCCTGGTAGAACAGCGCGAGACACTGGTCGGTGAGCGAGCCCTTCTCCACGCGTTCTGAAAAGGCGTGGGTCTCGCCGGCGTCGAGCAGCGCCTCCAGCTCGGGGCGGTACGGATCGGCGGTGAGGGCGTGCATGAGCGTCGTCTTCCCGGAGAAGAGGTTGCCCATGATACCGATGTGGAAATTGCTGGCTGCCATCGCCTGCGCTCCCGCGGCCGGTGAAGGGTCGAGCTGACGGGGGGGAAACGTGTCGTCGGGTGGCGTCGGGCGCCAGCCCCTTTCCTGACGGGTTGGCAGGGTCGAGAGCCTCTGGCGCCCCCTTCGCTGAGGCCTCCGAGTTGATCCCGCCGTCCCGAGGTAGCTTCATCAGGGGTCGACAGCCTCGGCGGGCCCCGCGACAGCAGCGCAACGTCATTCGCCCGCACACGCTCCCATGGAGCCAATCCAGGATGACAGCATGAAACCGTCGGGCGCCGGCCGAATTCAGACCGCCTCGGAACTCATTTCGAGCCGAATCGCCGAACTCGGCGACTGGCGCGGGGATACCCTCAGCAGAATGCGCCGGCTCATCAAGGAAGCCGTTCCGGACGTCGGCGAAGAATGGAAGTGGATGGGCACGCCGGTTTGGTCGCACGATGGCATCATCTGCACCGGCGAATCCTACCAGCGGGTCGTGAAGTTGACGTTCCCCAAGGGCGCGTCATTGCAGGATCCGGCTCGCCTCTTCAATGCGAGTCTCGACGGAAACACCCGTCGCGCCATCGACATCCATGAAGGGGACGCCGTTGACGAAGCCGCCTTCAAGGTGCTCATTCGGCAAGCGGTCGCCCTGAATGCCACTGGCAAGACGAAGCCTGCCAAGACCACGAAACCCTGAGGGATTCCTCGCCAAGGTCTGCGTGACGCGCGCGCCGTACGAAGTGCGCGTGGTGGCCCGACCGGTCGCCGGGTCGTCAGGGAGTCGGACTCCCGGGTGGCAGCCCCTCGGCCGAGAGGAGAACCAAACATGCGCGTCGTTGCCATCGGGCTTGGGGCCGCAACTGCATTCTTCATCTTCTACACCGCGCGGTTGCTCGTTGTCACGGGATTTCTGCAACAGATCCTGGTGGGCGGCCACGGTGCGTACATCGGCGCGATCGCCTTTCCTGTCCTGGCTGACCCGTTGCTCCGAAATGAACCATGGGGCTGGGGCTTTTCGTCTGGATGGCAGGGTTTGCCGTGATCACTATCGCGCTCGTGCTGCTCGCCGTGAGCCTCAATGCCCTGCCCGTGCCGGGACTCGCCCTGGCGCGCATTCGCGACCTGATTTGAGCCGCAGTCGGAACGGGGCTCGAGGTCGCCACCGGTGTCATCCCGCTCCTGATGCGGGACGCCGAGTTCCATCGTGCGCTTCGCCCGTCCACCGACGGCACCGTGCGGCGGATCGCCAGGGCGCTGGTGCTCCGGACGACCGGGCTGAGCTACGCCGAGTACGCAAGGCGCGGCTTCTTCGCATTGGCGTGGGTGGCCGGCCTGCTGCTCCCGATGCTTCTTGTCGCGCAGGCGCTCATCCCCGTTTCCGAGGGACGCACGCTCCGATTCTGCCGACGACTCGCGCTACCGCTGGTTGTGCTCCCCGGCGCGATCATGTTGTCCGCTGGCGCGCGCATGCGTCTGTATGTCCACTACTACGGTCTCTCGACGGACCGGCTGTACGCGACGGCATTCATGCTCTGGCTGGCGCTGGTATTCGTGTGGCTTGCCGTGACGGTGTTGCGCTCCCGGCCGCGCACCTTTGCGGCAGGGCTGGTGGTGAGCGGGTTTCTCGTCCTCCTCACCCTGAACGGCCTGAACCCTGATGCACTGGTGGCGCGGGCCAATCTGGCGCGCGGTGACGCGGGGCGCGGCGGGACGGCCGGTACCGACCTGCGGTACATCGCCACGCTGGGCGGCGACGCGGTGCACGGATGGCCCAGAACTGGACTCAGTGGAACATTGCCCGAGGCCGAGCGACGCAGACAATCCGTGCTCATGAGGCTGAGCTGCGGCAACTGGCGTGCGCGAAAGCTCCTGCCGCTTGATCAGTACCTCGACCCCATGGAATCCCTGATCCGGTGGGTGCGCCAGAGCTGAGGCCGCGTGCCGGGCTGGCGGGTTCACTCCGGGCCCCGCGAGGCGTTGCCCTGCGGCAAAGACATCTCAGGGGACAGAAGCCGAAGTTGCTCAAGGTGGTACCGTTCACGCCGGTGCCGCGAGCTGGCTTGCCATACGCCGGTTTGCCGAACATGCGGATGCCTGTCACCAGGGCGCTGCGGATGCTGCTCCCGTGGCTGATCGCGCTCCCCTTCACCGCCTTGGAATTGGCGAAGATCACCTGCTCGAGCCGGCGCCGGCGGCGTCCATGCGCTCAGGAGACGTTGTTCCGGGGCGCATTGTGCTCTACGGTACCGGGAGGGCCGACACGGCGACCATCACCGGGCGGTTGTTGCGTCTTGTGAAGGGGGATGGCCGACTTGTGCTCCTTGCGCCCGAGGGTGTCCAGTTGGCCGTGGTTCCTCTGCCCGCACACGAGGTATCTTCTCAGGTTGAGGTGGTGCGTGACTCCGCCAGCCGGCGCGATCTGTTGATCGTGACCGGGAGTTCGACGCAGCGAATTCTTCGGATCAAGGCACCCTGGCCGTCGCGCGCCCTAAAACGGGGAATGGTGGAGGAACAAGCGTGGTGAATCCGACCGGGGCCCTCGCCCTCGAGTATTCCGAGCGAGCCGATGCGTATGTCCACTACTGGGGCCCCGTCATCCACCCGATGGCGCTGCCCCTGCTGGAGGCCATGCCGCTGGCTGGCACGCAGCGCGTCCTTGATGTCGGCGCCGGGACGGGGGGACTGTGGCCGGCGCTTCGCCGCGCCGCGCCGCAGGCTTGCGTCTGGGGCATCGATCGGTCCGATGGCATGCTCCGGGCCGGCGGGGTTGCGTTGCGGCACCGCGTCGCGGTCATGGACGCGCAGCGTCTCGGGTTGCGGCCGGCAGCGTTCGATGCGGCCCTCCTGTGCTTCGTGCTCTTCCACATTCCCGATCCGGTCACTGCCCTGCGGGAAGTCTGTGGGGTTCTGGCACCAGACGGGCACGTCGGGCTGGTGAACTGGGGCGCCGATCCGGGGCTTCCCGGCGCGTCCATCTGGGCCGAGGAACTCGACCGAGCCGGCGCGGGCCCGGACCCGCGCGATCCCCGCGTGATGCGTCAGGGGTGGATGGACACGACCGAGAAGTTGGGGCATCTTCTCGAACACGGTGGGTTTCAGGTGGACCGTCTTTGGAGCGGGACGTTTGGGCACCCGTGGACTGCGGAAGAGCTGTTCGTCACGCAGACCCGGTGCGGGCTGCCTTCCCGCCGACTCTCGGCCCTGGATGGTGCGGCGCGACAGGCCTGTCTCGAACGCGTGCGGGCACGCCTGCACCAACTGAGTCCTGGGGCACGAACGTACCAGGTCGAGATATTGTATGGGGTCGCTCATCGGCCTGCGTAACCGGCGCTTCCCCCATCGATGTCTACACGACACAACCATTCCCATGTGCAGAGGAGCGAATCATGCCTGATCAGACGAACACCGTTCGCCTCCATCGTGTGCTTCGCGCGCCAGCAGCCCGCATCTATCGGGCCTTTCTTGATGCCGACGCGATGGCCAAGTGGCTTCCGCCGCACGGCTTCACCGGAAAGGTCCACCAGATGAACGCACGCGTGGGTGGGAGCTATCGGATGTCGTTCACGAATTTCGGCACCGGCAAGGCCCACGCCATGATCCTGCTCCGCAAGGTCGCCTGCGGCACTGAGGTGGAGATCACCCAGGAGGGACTTCCGCCGGCCATCCCGGTGGAGTTCTGCTACCTCGGCTGGCAGGAGTCATTGTCCCTGTTGGCGCAGCTTGTCGAACCCGAGATTCCGGATGGTGCCTGACCGCCGAACATTCGCCCCGGCAGTGCCTGAAGCTGCATTGAGCCATTCCTCGCCCCCGACCTGGAGAGACGGATCATGGAACAACCACCGAAGTGGTACCTGCCGACTGTCATTGCCGCCCTGTTGTGGAACCTGCTGGGCTGTGGCGCCTATCTCCGGGACGTGATGCTGGGACCGGAGGACATCGCCCGGATGACGGCCGCCCAGCAGGCCCTGTACGCCGCGCGGCCCGCCTGGTCGGTGGCGGCAACCGCGATTGCGGTGTGGGGTGGGGCAGCAGGGTGTCTCGGCCTGATCGTGCGGAAGCGTTGGGCGCTGCTGCTGCTGGTGGCCTCGCTGGTGGCGGTGATCGTCCAGGATGCCGCGCTGTTCCTGCTCAGCGGCGCGGCGGCCTTGCCGGTCGCTGTGGTGCTGCAAGGGCTGGTGTTGCTGGTTGCCATCGGGCTGGTGCTGCTCGCCCGCAAGGCGGCGGTGTGTGGCTGGAGCTCATGATGCGGAATCGGGCGTGGCTTGTTCCCCTGATGTGGCTGGTCGGCGTCGTTTCGCTGGGGGCGCAGGGACGGACATCGTCGGCGAGCGACTCGGCACGGTTGCAGGGCACCTGGACCATGGTCTCGGGTTCAGCCGACGGATTTGCCTTGCCACCGGACTACGTCAAGGCCATGAAGCGGGTCTTCGTCGGCAGTGAGGTGACGGTCACGATGCGGGCCGAGCTCTTCTTCAAGGCGACGATTCGACTCGATGCCGACAAGGCACCGAGAACGATCGACTACCAGATGACTGGCGGGCCGACGGCCGGAGCCGTGCAGCTGGGGATCTACTCCCTTTCCGGTGATACGGCGCGATTCTGTTTCTCGGCTCCGAATGCCCCTCGACCGGGGGCTTTCACGACGACGACGGGCGACGGTCGCACGCTCTCCACCTGGGTCCGCTCCGAACCCCACGTCCCGCGTGAAGAGCTGCCCGCTCGTCCGAGCGCCGGAATTGGTGGTCAGTCACGCGCCATGATCGCCCAGCACGATGCCTATCACACCGGGCAGATCCAGATGCTGAAGCGACTGTGACGGCAGGTGGAATTCAGGAGTCTTTCCCGGACTCAGGAGCGCACATCGCGGCAGGAGTTCACAAACGGGAGCTGGCGCGACTTTCACGATGTCTGGAGCAGGGATGCGAAGTAGGAGGGTATTGATCGGAGAACCGCACCAGTGCTGGCGTGCGACGCGATGCCGTGCCATCTTGCGCCCCCTCCATCCGCGGGACACAATTGACGAGGTCTCATCACGGGGTGATTGCCATTTCGTGACGGGAGCCCCCGGGGGAAGGCCATGGAATTCCTGAATCTCGTCCTGATCTTTGTCACCGCATTCCTCGTGCTGCGGGCGCCAGGCCGAGAGCGCCTGGCCTTCCGGCTGCTGGTGATCAGCACCATCCTGATGGTCTTTCTCTTCACGATGGCCACGCGCACCGGGTTGTTGCCCGGCGTGAACTACTGACCATGGCACCGACGTCAACTGTGCATCAGGGGAACCCGTCGTCGGTCCAGCACGGCGTCCTGTTTACCGTGCTCACGCTGGCCATCCTCTTTCTCACCCTCGTTCCGGTCGGGACCGCGGTCTTCTGGCTCGGCTTCGTCCGAGGTGACTCGCCGTGCGTGATGTGCTGGGAGCAGCGCATGGGGATGATCCTCATCTCGCTCACCGGGCTCTTTGTGCTGCGCTTCGGTCCGCGGCCCAAGTACATCGGCATGGCGATCCTCATCGCGGGGTGGGGCATCTTCATGGGGATGCGCCACGCCGGGATGCATGGCGCGCGTGACATCGGCCAGGGGTTCAGCCTCGAAATCCTCGGAGCCCATACCTACACGTGGGCGCTGATCACGTATTGGGCCTGCGTCCTTGTCATGGGGGCGCTGCTGCTGCTGGTGCGGGACGAGCACCTGCAGCCGGGTCCGCGGACGCTGCGTGGGCTCGAACGGTTTGCGGGTGCGGCGTTTCTGGTGGTGGTCGGGGCGAATATCGTGCAGGCCTTCGCCAGCACTGGCCCGCCGCCCTTCATGGGCCAGAGCGATCCGATACGCTTTTCGTTCAACCCCCGGTATTGGCACTGGTCACTCGAGGAGTGGAAGCCGGTCACGCTCGGACTGCGGGGACGCTGGGCTGTTGACAAGCCGGATCTTGCCACGGTGGTGAGTGACTCCACCGGAGGTCCGCTCGGGACTCTCCCGGTGCTTGCGGTAACGGAACGCCGGCCGCTCGGGCTGGCGCTGGACGGCTCGCCGACGGACATCGCGTACGACGCGGCGACGGACCAGTTCCTGCTGACGACCGCCACGGGCGTCTACCTCACGGATGGCGTCCTCGGGCGAATCCAGCGACATGCCATCATCGACGCGGGGTACTCGGTCGACATCGGTCGGGTCGCGGGCGTGGCGTTCCTCGATTCGGGGGCCGTGATCGCGGTCGGCGAGAACAAGAGCTACGTCGTCCTCCGGCCGAATGGTCACGCCAATGCGGATTCCAATTTCCGCTACTTCCTTGCGTCACGGGACCAGTTCGATGAGGTGACTCGCGGGCGCTTCGGGACGGCGCGTGCCCGTCTCCTGTACATCATGTCGGCGGCCTACGACCCGGCGTCGAATTCGGTGGTTACCGTCACCTTCCCGAACAACAAGGTGAAGCGGCTGATCGTCTCGCGCTTCAGTCGGCGCGACCTGCTGCTCTCCGAGGAGTATGTGCCGACCATCGCTCCGTCGTCCGGACTGGTGCTTGCCCCCAAGCGGACACTTGACGACCTGGCGATCACCGGAGCGGCGGTCGCCGACGGACAACTCCTGGCGCTCAGCGCCGCCGGCGGCACGCTGTTGACTATCGACCTTACCACGCGGCAAGTGGTGGCGGCGCACACGATCCCCGGCCTGACTCGGCCGGTCGGCATCGCCATCAAGGGTGGTGCGCTGTACATCGTCGATGACGCGGGCGGACTGACCGTGGTGGCGCGTCCTCCAAGGATGTGACTGGACACCCCATGTCGTTCGACTTCCTCATCGACACCCTGGTCACCGAACGGCTGAAGACGCTCAGTGTCTGGGCGCAGTTTCGGGACATTGAGATGGAATTCCGTCCCGCGCCACTTGCCCGTTCGGTCCGCGAGCAGATGGTGCACCAGTGTCTCTCCGAGGATGCCTGGTTCACCAAGATGCTTGGCCTCGCGGTTACCGTGCCGGCCCTGCCGGAGCAGGAAACGCGGCTCGAATTTCTGCGACGATACGCCGCGACCTCGGCCGAGCGTATTGAGAAGTTGCGGGCGCAGCCAGCGGCGTGGTTCGATACCATGACGATGTTCTTCGACGCCGAGCGATCCCGTTCGTGGGTGCTCGTGCGGCGGATCGCCCACACTGCACATCATCGCGGCCAGCTCACCACCTACCACCGGCTCCTCGGGCACGGTCTCTACTCGACGTATGGGCCAACCGCCGATACCGGCGGCCTCCCGGCGAATGGGGCGAGAGTGGTCTATCGCGCTCCGTCGGTGGAAGCACTGCTGGCGGCGGTGTCGACGGATGACGCCGGCCCGCCGCTGCCCGGTTCCGGGACCGCTGCCGCGACTGAACGGCCGGCGCCGGATCGTCCGGCGTAGCGCACCCGGCACATCGGCCGCTTCACGGAGAAGGACGACACCAGGGTTCTCGTCGCCGTGGGTCCAGATGGGACGCTCGTTGGCGGGGTTGTCTACTTCGGTGACATGACCGCCTACGGATCAGGCGGGACGGCGAGCGCGGTCAAAGTCGCATCCGGCATCCGCCTCCTGGGGGTCGACCCCCGCTTTCGCC
>JANYAG010000170.1 GCA_025361465.1 Gemmatimonadota bacterium | reverse complement strand
GTCGCAGGAACAGCAGCTGGCGAAGCGCACTGACTCCCTCGGCGCCGCACTGGACCGTGCGGCCGACAAGGTGCCGGCCGACAATACCAGGCAGGGGTTGCAGCAGGTCGCCGAGCAGGCACGCGATGCTGCCGCGAAAATGCGCGAGGCCGCGACCTCGGCCAAGGACGGGAATCAACCGAAGGCGAAGGAAGCCGGCGAGGCGGCAGAGAAGGCGCTGTCACCGCTCGAGGAAAAGATCCGCCAGCAGCGCGAGCAGATGCAGGCGCAGATGCGCAAGGACGTGAGCCAGGGACTCGAGCGTGCCTTGCAGGAGACCTCGCGACTGGCGCAGCGCCAGATGGCGATTGCCCAGGCGCTGGACCGTGGCGCGATCGGTGCCCAGCCGCGCGTGGAGGAAGGACTGCTGGAGGAAGGCACTGGAAAGGTGCTGCAGCAGGTGCTTACCCTCGGCGGCAAGAACGCGCTGGTGTCGCCGCAGGCGGCGACGGCCCTGGCAGCGGCCCGGGACATGATGCGCGCCGCGGTTGACGCCATGTCGGCGGTGAATTCGGTCCGGCGGGCGGCCGCAGAGCAATCGAACGAGGCCGTTGACGCCCTCGCCGTGGCGGCGTTCCAGTTGATGGCGGCCAAGGAGAAGGTCGACGGGTCGCGGTCGGCCAGCGGGATGCAGGAGGCGATGGAGCAGATGCAGAAGATGGCCGGCCAACAAGGACAGCTGGCCCAGCAGGGCGAGGGGATGGTGCAGCAGGGCCAGAGCGGGTTGGAGCAGCTGATGCAGATGGCAATACGGCAGCGGGCGCTTGCGCAGCAGCTCGACCGGCTGCGGGCCCGTGGCATGCTGCCAGGTGCCGGGGAGATGGCCCGCGAAGCGAAGGACCTCGCCCGCACGCTGGAGGCCGGCCGCCTGACGCGCGAGACGGTGAATCGCCAGCAGCGACTGTTCAAGAAGATGCTCGACGCCGGCCGGACCCTCCAGGGCGAGGAAGATGACCAGAACAAGGAACGCCGGAGCACGACTGCCACGGACGCCGCCACCCGGACTCCGGCCCTGCTCGATCCGCGCATTCGCAGCGGTCAGGGCGACGTTCGCCTGCCGAGCTGGGACATGCTGCAGCGGCTCTCGCCGGACGATCGTCGTCGGGTGATCGATTACTTCCGTCGACTCACCGATGCCGGTGGCCGCCAGTGATGCGTCCTCGCTCCCTCGTCGTCGTCGCCTTGATGGTGCTGGCGCCGTTCGGCGCCCGGGCGCAGGTGCGCATCCCCGAACCGGATCCGATGGCCCGCGCCCTCGCTGCCGAACGGAAGAACTCCTTCGCCGAGGCCGCGACCCTCTTCGGGACGATCCTGGCGACGAAGCCCGCCGATCCCGGCGCGCTCTTCGGCATGGAGCGGGTGCTCCGTCCGCTCGACCGGGCGCCTGAAATGCTCGGGCTGGTACAACGCGCGCTGGCGGTTGATTCCATGGGCGTCGGTATCCTGCAGATCGCGGTGCGCACCTACACCGCTGCGGGCCGATCCGACCTGGCCCGCCAGTATGCCCTCCGCTGGGCCGCTCAGGCCCCGGACGACCCGGCGCCATTCCAGGAGTGGTCGGCGGCGGCTGCGGAGATTCGCGACCGCATCGCGGCTCGTGCGGCGCTCGATCTCGGACGGAAGCGTCTCACCGACCCGGCGGCACTCTCGCCCGACCTCGCCCAGATGATGATGCAGGACGGGGACATTGCCGGTGCGACACGCGAGTGGGTTGTGGCGGTGAAGGGGACTCCAGAGTTCCGATCCGGGGCGGCGATGCTGCTGGGCCAGGTTACCCTCGCGCAACGCGCCAGCGTGCGCTCCACACTGCGGCAGGATGGCGGACCGGAAAGCCGGCAGCTCCTCGGCTTGGTGGAACTCAACTGGGGGAACGCCGTCGAAGGGGCCACGCTGATTCGCACGGCGCTGCCAGACAAGCAGGAAGAGGCGGCCGTGCTCCTCGAGTCGGCCATCGACGCCTTGCGTGGTCGCGAGGACCGGATCACTGATCTTGCCAAGGCCACCATGCTCGAGGCGCTGGCCCAACGGCAGGACGGAGGGGAGGCCGCGGGGACTCGACTGGCGGCGGCACGGGCATACGCCGATGGTGGTGCCGAGCGCGATGCCCGCCGGTTGCTCGGGGCGGCCTCGACCGATCCGTTGGCCCCGGCAGCCACCAACCAGGCGACCGCGATGACGATGCTCGGCGTTCTGCTTGCCGAGGGGAATGCGGCAGAGGCCGAGAAGGTGTTGCAACGGCTCTCGCCTTCACTGGCGATTGATGACCGCGAACGAGAAACACGGCGCCTCGCGATGGCGTTCGCGCGGGGCGGCAACTTCGCCCACGCCGAGGAGTTGATTGCCGCTGATTCCAGCATCGCCGGCCTCGACCTGCGCGGGCGGCTGCGGCTGTTTGCCGGCGACCTGGCCCAGGCGACGGCACTGCTCAAGGCGGCAGGGCCGTACGATGATGAGCGCGAGCATGCAGTGCAGCGCGTCACCCTGCTCGTGATGATGCAGTCGGCCGGTGCTGACTCGTTGCGGAACCTCGGGGCGGCACTGCTGTCGCTCGAACGGGGGGATTCTGCGAAGGCGCTGCGACAGCTGGCCGACCTCGCCCCGCGGCTCGCCCCGGCTGGCGCGGCCGAGGCGCATCTCCTTGCCGGGCAACTTGCGCTCGGCGCCCGTGATACGACCGCCGCGCTGCGCTTCCTGCGCCTGGCCGATGACACGCTCGTTCCCGGTGTGGCGCCGGCGGCGCGGATGCTGGTGGCGCGCGTCATGGCGGGTTCAGGTCGCGCCGAGGAGGCGAAGGCCCTGCTTGAGCGGCTGATCGTCGACTATCCCGGAAGCGCCGTCGTTCCCGAAGCGCGCCGCTTCCGTGACGCGCTGCGCGGCGCGATTCCCGGCGGCGGTCCATGATGCG
>JANYAG010000169.1 GCA_025361465.1 Gemmatimonadota bacterium | reverse complement strand
GCTCGAAGCGACGGCCGACACCGGTGAACTCGTGCAGCGCCGAAAGCGCCGGGGCGAGATCGGCGTCGAGCGCGAAGGTCACACCGATCGCCGCGGTGGCGTTCAGCACATTGTGCATCCCGGGTACCTGGAGACGCAGCTCGACCGTTCGCCCGTCGGGAAGCCGCACGTCGGCGATCGATCCGTCAGGCCCCATGTCGCGCGGGGTGACCAGGAAGTCGCCCCGCTTGACGCCGAAGCGCCAGACGTTGGTCCCCGCAAGCGCCGCCACGCGGTCGCTGCCGGCATCGGCGGTGCCGATCAGGGCGCGGTCGGCGCGGTGGGCAAACTCGGTGAAGGCAATTTCGAGAGCGTCGAGCGAGCCGTAGCATTCCAGGTGATCGGCCTCGACGTTGTTGACGACGGCCACGGTGGGCTCGAGGGTCAGGAACGCCTGGTCGTATTCATCCGCCTCCACGACAAAGAGCGCGTCGCCATCGAGCAAGGCGTTGCCGCCCCAGAGTGACACCCGACCACCGGCAAGTCCCGACGGACGCTTCCCCGCCGCGCGGAGTGCCATGGTGGTCATCACGGTGGTGGTCGTCTTGCCGTGTGTACCGGCGATGCCGACCAGGGTGCTGGCGTTCACCAACTCGGCGAGCGCCTCCTTGCGGGGCACCACTGGAATGCCAGCGGTGCGTGCAGCGAGGAGTTCGGGATGGTCAACGGCAGCTGCCGCCGTGACGACCACGGCACGCACGCCGCGGAGGTGTGCGACATCCGGTCCGGCGTGCGTGATCGCCCCTACGCGTTCGAGGTCGGCGAAGGCGGTGGTGTCCACATCACAGCCGGTGACCGCGACACCGCGGCGCCGCGCGGCGAGCGCGAGGGCGCTCATGCCCGCCCCGCTGATGCCGAGGAAGTGCAACGGCCGAGGATCGGTGGGATCGAACAAGGAAGGCACCCGGGCAAGATAAGAGTCGGCTGCCATGGGAACCAGCCGCGTCAGAATTCTTGACGGACTCCAGACCGGGGTCCATCTTGCAGGATGACCCTGCGCATGTTTCGACCGCGTTCCGAACTCCTCTTGTTCGTTGTAGCGCTTCTCCTCGCCGGTGCCCCGACTCGCTCCTCCGCTCAGCAACCCACACCCGACCAGGCCCAGCGACTGCTGCAGACCCGACCCGACCTCACCGCCCAGCTTCGTGATCGGATCGGCGCCTCCGGGTTGACCCCCGATCAGGTCCGGGCACGCCTCAAGGCGGCGGGATATCCGGAAGACTTTCTCAACGCCTACCTCAGTGGCGCGGATACCTCGAAGGCGGCCCGCCCCGATGCCAAGGTGCTTGACGCGGTGCGCTTGCTGGGAGTCGATCTCGACAATGGGTCAGCCCCTCCCGCACCGCCGATTGTTATCGAGGCCGTCGGCCCAGGGTTGAAGCTCTTTGGCGCCGAGGTCTTCCAGCGGGCCAGTAGCCAGTTCCAGCCCGCGCTGAGCGGGCCGGTCGATGCCAATTACCGGCTCGGGCCGGGTGATGTGCTCGTCCTGATCCTGACCGGCGACGTCGAACTGGCCCACACCCTCGAGGTGACTCGCGAAGGCTTTGTCGTCATCCCCCAGGTCGGCCAGCTCTATGTCGCCAACCTGCGGCTCGCCCAGCTCGAGGACCTGCTCTACGACCGGCTCGGCACGGTGTACTCCGGAGTGCGACGGGGCGCCAAGGCCACCACGCGCTTCCAGGTCACCGTAGCCCGCCTGCGGACCTCGCAGGTCTACGTGGTCGGTGATGTCCGCTTGCCCGGCTCCTATCAGGTCTCAGCGGCCGGCACGGTGCTCACCGCACTCTATGCCGCGGGCGGGCCGACCGAGAACGGCAACTTCCGCCGCGTCGAAGTTCGCCGCGCCGGCAAACTGGTCGATTCCCTCGACCTCTACGACTACCTCCTCCACGGCAACAGCAGCCACGACATTCGGCTCGAGACCGGCGATGTGGTGTTCACCCCGATCAAGGGCGCCCGGGTCTCGATCACGGGACGTGTGGTCCGCCCGGCGATCTACGAGCTAAGACCGACTGAAACATTGCGGGATTTGATTCAGTTCAGCGGAGGCTTTGAGGCCGACGCATTACTGCGCCGAGTGCAGATCAACCGGATCCTTCCGCCGGCCGATCGGGTGAAGGACGGCAAGGATCGCGTGGTGATCGAGCTCTCGCCCAATCAGTTCGCCAATGGCAGTGGGCCCGCGTTCACGCTGCAGCCGGGCGACGAGGTGACGGTGTTCGGGGTAGCGCCCAATCGGCGCGGCTTCGTGACCCTCACCGGCAATGTCTGGGTGACGGGACCGATCGGGTACACCGCCGGCATGAAGCTCTCCGACGCACTCCGGCTCGCGGGTGGGCCGAAGCCCGACTTCTATCAGGGCCAGGTGCTCGTTTCACGCCTGCAGCCCGACTCGACCCGCATCCAGTTGCGCAGTGCCTTCCGCGACAGCCTTGGGGCACTCACGCAAGACCTCACACTGACTGACGAAGATGAGATCCAGGTCTTCTCGCGCAGCGATTTCCGGCCGACCCGCTCGATTGCGGTGACCGGCGCGGTGCGGGCGCCCGGGCGGTTGCCGTTCCGCGACGGCATGACCTTGCGCGACGCCATCCTGCAGCTGAAGGGACTGACCGAGGACGCCGACTTGCGTGAGGCCGAAATCGCCCGACTCCCCAAGGACCGGAGCCACGGCGAAGTCGCCACCACCATCCGCGTGCCGCTCGACTCGACCTATCTCTTCGAGCGCGGCAGCGACGGCAGCTATTTCGGCCCTCCGGGTCTCGCGGCGATGGCCAAGGGTGCGGCCGACGTGCTGCTCGAACCGTACGACAACATCCTGATCCTGCGCCAGCCGGGATGGGAGATGCAGCGCACCGTCGCGATCATGGGCCAGGTGAAGTTCCCGGGCCGCTACGCGTTGCGCACCAGCAGCGACCGGATCAGCGAAGTGCTGCAACGTGCCGGGGGACTGACCGCTACGGCGTATCCGGTCGGGGTGGCGTTCTTCCGGCAGACCGATCACAGCGGGCGCATCGGGATCGACCTGCCCCGGCTGCTCGCCGACCACAAGTTCCGCGACAACCTGATCCTCTTCGGCGGCGATTCGCTCGTCGTACCGGAGTACAATCCGGTGGTGATGGTGGCCGGTGCGGTCAACTCACCGGTTACGGTGGCGTACGTGCCGGGGAAGAATCTCACGTACTACGTGCAGTCGGCCGGCGGCTTCACGCAATCGGCCGATGCGAGCCGGGCCTACGTGACGCAGCCGAGTGGTGCCGTCAAGAGCACCCAGCGGCATTTCTTCCTGATCCCCGATGGGCTGCCCACTCCCCTGGCGGGGGCGCACATCTTTGTGCCGGAGAAGGTGAAGGATCCCAACAAGAACAGCAGCCTCGCGAGCTTCGCCGCCATCATCACCAGCCTGGCGACGGTGCTGATCGTGGCAATCAAGCCGTAGGCGCGAACAGCTCCATCAGATCAACGACGCACTTCGTCGCCGCACCGGGATGCCGCCAGGTGAGGCGCTCCCGCTCGACGACGGGGAAGAGTGCCTCCGGCGTCCAGACCTCGACCTGCGCGTGATCGATGTCGACGATCCAGTACGTGGCGACCTGTTGTTCCTGATACAGGCGACGCTTGGTGAAACGATCGGC
>JANYAG010000162.1 GCA_025361465.1 Gemmatimonadota bacterium | reverse complement strand
GTCGAACGTCGTTTCCTCATCGATTCGGTGCACGCCGACTCGACCCAGTTTCTGGTCGAGGATGGTTCGGGACTGGCCTCGAACAATCTGGTGTCGCCGCACACCTTCACCATGCTGCTCGGGTTTATCCGCAAGCACGCCAATTTCCCGATGTTCTTCGCCGGGTTGCCTGTGGGCGGCCAGGCGGGAACCCTGAGGAACCGGTTCGTCAACACCCCCATCGCCGGAAGGGTGCACGCCAAGACCGGCACCATCTCCCGCACCGCAACCATCAGCGGATTCGTGGAGCGGCCCGACGGCCAGACCCTGGTCTTCTCCGTGATGGCGAATCACAACAACCTGGCCAGCCCCCGGATCCTCGCCGCGATCGACAGCGTCGTCATCGAGATCGGCCGGCCGGACAAGGCTGCAAAGAAGAAGTAGCCCGGTTACGTTCGGCTCCATGTCGATTTCACCACCCGAATTGCGGGTCGCCATCGTCGGATCTGGCCCGGCCGGTTTCTACGCAGCAGAAGCGCTGCAGAAGGCCGCTCCGGGCGTCCGCATCGACCTGTTTGATCGCCTCCCAACGCCGTTCGGCCTGGTCCGCGGCGGCGTGGCACCAGATCACCCCAAGATCAAGTCGGTCACTCGCGTCTTCGACCGGATTGCCTCGCAACCGGGCTGCCGCTTTCTCGGCCATGTCCGTCTCGGCGAGGATGTGTCGGTCGACGAACTGCGGGCACGCTACGACGTGGTGATCATCGCGGTCGGCGCGGAGACCGACCACAACCTCGGCATTCCCGGGGAGCACCTGGCGGGCAGTCATGCCGCCACCGAGTTCGTCGGCTGGTTCAATGGGCATCCGGACTATGCCGAGTCGGTGTTCGACCTGTCGCAGACGACCGCGGCGATCGTCGGCTTCGGGAATGTCGCCATGGACGTGGCGCGGATCCTTGCCAAGAACCCGGACCACCTGGCGACCACGGACATCGCCGACCATGCGCTGCGCGCCCTGCGCAGCTCGCGCTTGGCGACCATTCACCTGTTCGCCCGGCGAGGCCCCGTGCAGGCCGCGTGCACCACGCCTGAACTCCGGGAACTTGGCGAACTCGAGGGCGTCGATGTCATGGTCGACCCGCGCGACCTCGACCTTGATCCGGCCAGTGCCGAACAACTGGCCCGCAGCGACGATCGTACGCCGGCAAGGAACCTCGAGATCCTGCACTCTTGGGCGGAACGGAAGTCGAGCGGCGCGCCACGGACGATCGTCCTCCACTTCAACGTCTCGCCGGTCGAGCTGACGGGGACGCATCGGGTCGAGGAGATGGAGTTGGTGCGCAACCGCCTCGAAGCCGACGCGCGTGGCGGGGTGCGCGCAGTGGCCACCAGTGAGCGGCAGCGGATTCCGGTGGGACTGCTCTTCCGGTCGGTGGGCTACCGGGGCCTTCCGCTCGAAGGGCTGCCCTTCGACGAACGCCGGGGCCTGATCCCCAACGTCGAGGGACGCGTGGTCGAGCAACCCGGCAGCACGACCGCCGTGCCGGGCGTCTATGTCTGCGGCTGGATCAAGCGCGGTCCACAGGGGGTCATCGGCACCAACAAGTCGTGCGCCGCTGCGACCGTGGACCAATTGCTGGCCGACGTGACCGCTGGCGTCATTCAGCCGGCCCCGAGCTCCCAGTCGCCGATCGACGACTTGCTGCGTGAGCGGGGCGTCGCGGTCACCAGCTGGGGAGACTGGCTGTCGCTTGACCAGGCCGAGCAGGAGCGTGGCGCCGCCGCCGGCCGGCCCCGGGACAAGGTGACCTCCGTCGCCGAAATGCTCGAGATCATCCGGACTCGCCGCACGGGCTAGCAGCCCGGGCGTTATGCTTCGCGCATGAGCTCACGCATCTATACCCGAACCGGTGATGCCGGTGAAACCGGCCTGTTCGGTGGTGGACGGGTCCGCAAGGACCACCCCCGTGTTGCGGCCTACGGCGACATCGACGAACTGAACTCCGCGCTGGGTGTGGCGCGTGCGACCGAACCGGCCGACCTCGCCGACGGGTTGCTCGAGCAGATTCAGCGAGACCTCTTCTCCATCGGCGGTCACCTCGCGACCCCCGACGTGGAGCGCGTGAAGGCGGCGCTCGAGAAGGCGGCGCTGCCGCCAGAACGGATCACCGAGTTCGAGCACGCCATCGATGCCGCCGAAGAGGAACTCGTGCCGCTGACGGCCTTCATTCTCCCGGGCGGCACCCCGAAGGCCGCGGCCCTCCACCTGGCGCGCACCATCTGCCGTCGCTCGGAACGACACGTCGTGGCGTTGGCGGCATCCGATCCAGTGCCGGAACAATTCCTGGTCTACCTCAATCGGTTGAGCGACCTCCTCTTCACACTGGCCCGACTGGCCAACCATCGCGCCGGCCAGGGAGACGTGATCTGGTAGACCAGTTGATCATTCGCCACGAGACCGGCAACTACGCCGTCATCGTCCGGTCTGGAGGATTGGCCGACCTGCCGGGGTTGCTGGCGGAGCGGCATCCTCGCGCGCGTCCCGTCGTGATCACCGACGCGACCGTGGCCGCCGCCCGACCGCATCCGCTGCCTGGAGCGCCCTGCCTGACCTTTCCCGCCGGTGAACGCCACAAGGTCCGCAAGACCTGGGCGATGCTCACCGATCAGATGCTGGCGGAAGGATTCGATCGCGACACGGTGGTGGTCGGCTTCGGCGGCGGCGTCACCACGGACCTCGCCGGCTTTGTGGCGGCGACGTACCTGCGCGGCGTGCCGTGGATCGCCGTGCCGACATCCACCCTCGCGATGGTGGACGCCTCGGTGGGGGGCAAGACCGGCGTCGACACCGCCGCGGGCAAGAACCTGGTCGGCGCGTTCCATCAGCCGAGCACCGTGATCTGCGATCCCGATACGCTCGACACCCTGCCCGAGCGGAACTTCCGCGAAGGACTGGCCGAAGCGACCAAGCATGCGGCAGTCATGGATGCCGGGTATGGCGAATGGATCCTCGCGCACGCCGACGCGATCGCGGCGCGGGACACCGCGGCCCTCACGCAGCTCGTGCGGCGGAGTGTGGAGTGCAAGGCGGCGATCGTGATGGAAGACGAACGCGACTCCGGCCGGCGGGCAGTCCTCAATGCCGGCCACACGGTCGCGCATGCGCTCGAGCTCGCGACTGAGTTCACCCTCTCGCATGGCGAGGCGGTCGGCATCGGACTGGTGCTCGAGACCCGCGTCGCCGAAGCCATGGGAATCTGCCGCCATGGCGCAGCCGATCAGATCGCTCGATTGCTCACCGCACTGCGCCTGCCGGTAGCGGTCCCCGCCGGGATCGATCGCGCGCGCTGCCTGGCGGCGATGCACGTCGACAAGAAGAACCGCGGTGGCGTGATTCACGCGGCACTGCTGGCGTCGTTCGGCATCATGGCGCGCGATGGCGAAGCGTGGACGCAGCCGTTCGACGTGGAGAAACTGCAGGCTTTCCTGTAGTCGACCTGAACGAAGTGAAGGGAATGCGTCTCCCCTCCACGCCGAACGCTGGTGCAGCCCGACCACGCTTCCCCTTCGCTGCGCTCAGGGGGACCTGGACGGTCATTCCCCACATTGATGCAGCCATCCCTCACCTGCCAACCCGCATCGGCCACAACGAGTTGTGGCGTTCCTGCACATTCATGTGCACAACCCGGTGTGGACGATGTGCAGCAAACGGCCAAGCGCTGACGGCATAAGTTGTTGCAATGTCGACAGTTATGAGCTCCGTATCACTACTTGACAGGGCGCATGTTGCTGCCATCTTGCGGGGCATTCGTTCCACCTCGTCTACCCAACGACATCTCAGCCGAGTTCCGTCATCATGCCCCGACGCCCCCGTCGTGTTCCGGAACATTCACGCGTGCCAGCCACTGCTGCGGAGTCCTTTGAGCAGTATCTGCGGGACATCAAGGACTTGCCGATGGTTGCGAGCGTGGACGAAGAGCGCGACATCGCTCGACGTGCGCGCAACGGCGACCGTGACGCGGCAGATCGCCTGGTCACCGCGAACCTTCGCTTCGTGATCGCCTTCGTGAAGCGATACCAGGGACACGGACTCGAGCTCGGCGACCTGGTCGCCATCGGCAACGAAGGGTTGCTGCGTGCCGTCCGGAAGTTTGACCCCGAACGCGGCGTCAAGTTCATCTCGTATGCGGTCTGGTGGGTGCGCCAGGCCGTCCTGAAGGCGCTGGCCGAACAGACGCGCTCCGTCCGGTTTCCGCTGAACCAGAACACGGCCGTCGTCCGCTTCGCCAAGGCCCAGGGATTGCTCGCGCAGGAAATCGGCCGCACACCGACCGACCAGGAACTCGCCATCGCGCTGCAGATGTCGCTCGAAGATGTGCGCGACGCTCGACGGCTCTTCGTCAGCGAAGTTTCGCTTGATGCGCCGATCGAGAACGGCGACTCCCGGCCGGCGACGCTCGGCGAGCGACTCCCCCTTGGCGAAGAAGGCGAGATCGAATCGAGCACCGACGACACCCTGCGCCGCGACTTCATCGACCGCATCTTCCGCCGCTATCTGACGCCGCGCGAACGCCGGATCCTTTCGCTCTACTACGGACTGGATCCCAAGGAGGAGGCCCGCACGCTCGAGGAGATTGGCGTCGCCCTGGGTGTCACCCGCGAGCGGATTCGCCAGCTGCGCGAGCGTGCGTTCGCCAAGTTGCGCGCCTGCCCTGAAGTGCAGCACCTGGGGGAGTTCCGGGCGGCCTGAGCGACCCCTCGTCCTGAGCGCAGCGAAGGACCTGGTGTCAGGGCCTATCTTTCCCGGCATGCATTCCAGCGTTCCGCTGCATCCCGAGGCCGCCGAGTGAAGAACCTCCCCGGCGGCGTCTGCTTCGACTTCAACGGCGTGATCGTCAATGACGAGCGCCTCCACTGCACGGCGCTGATCGACACGCTGGCCGAGATGGGGGTCGCGCTCGATGAGGCGTCGTTCTACCGTGACTACCTCGGCTTCGATGACCTCACCTGCCTCAAGCAGGGGCTGACCCGCGCGGGGATGACACTCGACCACAACGGGCTCGCCGAACTGCACCACCGGAAGCGGGCACGCTACCGGGGGATGCTCGAACGGGAAATGACCCTGGTGCCTGGGGTCACGGACTTCATCGTTGCCCTGTTGCACCGCGAGAGCCCCCTCGCCATTGTCTCGGCCGCGCCGCGTGATGAAATCGACTATGTCCTGCGTCGTGCTGGACTCGACGAGAGCTTCGCAGCTGTGGTTGCCTCCGACGACACCACTGTCCTGAAACCTGATCCCGAGGCCTACCATCGCGCCCTCGTGCTGCTCGGCCTGCCGCCCCAGCGCTGCGTGGCGATCGAGGATTCGCTCACTGGACTGGCATCGGGCCGCGCGGCGGGACTGCAGGTGGTCATGCTGACGACGTCCTGCAGCCGGGAGAGACTGGAGCAGGAGCAACCCGCCGCGGTCTGGGAGGACTTTGTCGGGCGACGGCCTGAGGAACTGCCGTGGAATCCACCTTCTCGCTGACTGCCGCGGAGGTCGAGACGCTGCATGCCCGGCGACTGCTGGTCCTTCGGGACGACGCGGTCTTCCGGCTCGAGGGGCCAGGTGTCACCGACTGCCTGCAGGGCCTGCTGACCAACGACGTCCGGGCTGGTGGCGACCAGGGGCTGGTCTGGGGTGCGCTGCTCACGCCGAAGGGGATGATCATCACGGATGCGTGGGTGGGCCGGGACGGGCCGGTCGCCGCGACGGTGATCGTTCCCGCGATCGCCCGCCCAGCCGTCAGCGCCCTCTTCCAGCGCGTCCTGCCGCCCCGACTGGCCAAGCCGGTCGACCAGACCGGCAACGTGACGGTCGGTTGGCTGATCGGGCGCATGCCCGAGCTGCCAGGCGGAGTCGTGCGTCCCCAGGGTCCGGCGCCGTTCTCCGGGCTGCTGTTGAGCCGTGACCGCTCCGGCGACGTGCGTCGGTATCAGGAGCTCGGCTGGACGCTGGCGCCACCGACGTTCGGCGAAGCGAGCAAACTCCTGCTCGGCTGGCCGACCATGGGGCGAGAGATCGACGAGCGCACGATGGTGCAGGAGGTGCGCTTCGACGAGCTCGAGGGCGTCCGCTACGACAAGGGCTGCTTCACCGGCCAGGAGACGGTGTCGCGGCTCCACTTCCGCGGCCATCCCAACCGACTGTTGCGGGGCATCCGCTGGGCCGAGGGAGACAGTCCGGCCGATCTCGATGTGGTGGTCCAGGGAAAAGTGGCTGGCACGCTCACCACCGTCGCGCAGCTCGGGTCGCAGACACTCGCGTTGGCGATGCTCCGGCGCGAAGTCGTCGCAGGAGACCAGGTCTCGGCTGGACGAGCGGAAGCGATGGTGACCGAACTGCCGTTCCCGCTCATGCAGCCACGGGTTGCCTGACGCAGAAAGCCCCGAGCGTTGAGCCCGGGGCGTCCTGGGTGCATCCGCGACTGAAGGAGCTTACGGCTTCTTGACAGCCGGCTTGGCAGCTGGCTTCGCCGTGGCAGCTGCTGCTGCCGCGACCGAATCAGCAACCTTCATCGAATCGGCCTTCTTGACCGAATCGGCCTTCATCACCATCGCCTGCGAATCGGCCTTCGCCGCCGCCGCGATCGAATCCGCAGCACCACTCGCCGCCTTCTCGCCACACGCCGCAACGGCCACCAACGCCGCCGCAATCAAGAACTTCCGCATCGCCTCTCCTTTGGGTTGATGACGTTTGGTCACCGAGGCCGGTATCGCGTATCCGCCACAGTCGCCCGATGCACCGCGGAACAAGTTAGGGCTTGCGGGCGCCTTGTCAAGGAGCTAACCCCCTCACGGGCCTCAACTTCCGGCAGACTTCCCCCCTCGGTAATCGGGACGAAATAGGTGATATTTTGCCTTGAGGCAGGACCGGGCCCCGCCCGACCCCCGGAAAATCGACCCTTGGAGCCGCCGAAATGACCCGTCCAACGACCCTCGGACAGCTGGCTCGAAGCCCTTGGGCCGAGGCGCCACTCCGCGGGCGATCGATCCGCGACGAGTTGCGGGGCAACCTGCTCCGGGCCCTGGAGCGCGGCGAAAGCCTTTTCCCGGGGATCCTCGGGTTTGACGATACTATCATCCCGCAGGTGGTCAACGCCCTGCTGGCGCGCCACGACTTCATCCTCCTGGGCACCCGCGGCCAGGCAAAAACCCGCCTGCTGCGCGAACTGGTTCGCTTCCTCGATGAGGTGGTGCCGGTGATCGCCGGCAGCGAGGTCAACGACGACCCGTTCGCCCCGATTTCGAAGTTTGCCCGCGAATTGATCGCCGAGCGTGGCAACGAGACGCCGATCGGCTGGCTCGGACGCGAGGCGCGCTACGTCGAGAAGCTGGCGACCCCGGACGTGACGATCGCCGACATCATCGGCGATGTCGACCCGATCAAGGCGGTGCGCGGCGGCCACATTCTCGCCGACGAACTCTCGATGCACTTCGGGTTGTTGCCGCGCGCCAATCGCGGCCTCTTCGTGATCAATGAACTTCCCGATCTCTCCGGCAAGATTCAGGTGGGCTTGTTCAACATCATGCAGGAAGGCGATGTCCAGATCAAAGGTTATCCCGTGCGGCTCCCGCTCGACGTGATCCTGGCGTTCACCGCCAATCCCGATGACTACACCGCGCGCGGCAAGATCATCACGCCACTCAAGGACCGCATCGGCAGCGAGATCATCACGCATTACCCCGAGTCGGTCGAGCTGGGCATGGCGATCACGGAGCAGGAAGCGTGGACGGCGCGCGACGCCAAGACCATCCGCGTACCCGACTTCATCGCCGAAGTGGTGGAGCGCATCGCCTTCGAAGCGCGCACCGACAAGCGCATTGATCGCCGGTCCGGCGTATCGCAACGCATGCCGATCAGCGTGATGGAGAACGTCGTCTCCAATTCGGAGCGCCGAGCGATCGTCACGGGCGAAGCGGAAATCGTTCCGCGCATCTCCGACGTCTATGCCGCACAGCCGGCGATCACCGGCAAGATCGAGCTGGAGTACGAGGGTGAGCTCGTCGGCGGTCATGCGATCGCCCGCGAATTGATTCGCCGCGCCGCCGACGCCACATTCAGCGAGCGCGCCGGAGGCGTGAACACCGACGACGTCGTCATCTGGTTCGACGAAGGCGGGGCACTCCAGGTGACAGAGGACGAACGTGCCGAGGCGATGCAGGCGGCGTTCGGGTCAGTGCCCGGACTCGTGGAGATCGTGCGGCACGTCGGCCTCGCCGCTGAGGGCGATGCGCCGCAGACCGTTGCGGCCTGCGAG
>JANYAG010000148.1 GCA_025361465.1 Gemmatimonadota bacterium | reverse complement strand
CTGATCGCCCTCGGCCTCGGGAGCACCACCCTCACGCTGGCTGCCGGTGTGCTGGTGTTGGTGGCGACGGGTCATGCGGTCAGGACGCGCCAGCTGCCGTTCGCCCTGACGGCAATACTGATCGTGATCGTGGGCGTCTCGACCTACCTCTTCCTCTTTCTTCGTGCGAAGGAGGGGCCGTGGATCAACGAGGCGGATCCGTCGACCTGGCAGGCGCTGCTCGGGGTGATCCGCCGGGCACAGTATCCGGTGCGCACGCCGCTCGACGACCCGATGCTCCCGCACGGGCCCGACAACACCGGTCGCACGCTGACGATCCTCGGTTTCCAGCTCGCGAACTATTTCCAGTATTTCGACTGGCAGTGGGCCAAGTCGATCGGCCCCACGGTGCCCACGTCGGTGTGGCGCGCGCTGGTGACGGCGCTGTTCGCCATGATCGGAGTGCTGGGCGCGGTCCGCCAGCGCCGGCTGGACCGCAGCGGATTTGCGTTTGTGGCGATGCTTTTCCTGGTGACTGGGCTCGGGCTGTTGCTGTACATCGACTTCAAGCCTGGCCCCTCGATCGGCTGGGACCAGTGGCCGGCACTCGCCGACCACGAGGTACGGGAGCGGGACTACTTCTTCGTGGCGAGCTTCGTTGCGTGGGGGATCTGGGTGGCGATCGGGACGGCGGAGATTGCGCGGCGCGCCGTCCGCCGCGCCGGCGTCGCGCGGTGGTCTGCCGCCTACCTGATATTCGCGGTCGCCCTCGTTCCGCTGGTGCTCAACTTCCGGGCCGCCACGCGCCGCGGGACGGCGGAGGAGACCTTCGCCCGCGATTTCGCGAGGGCACTGCTCCAGTCGGTGCCGCCTGGCGGCATCCTCTTCACCTTCGGGGACAACGACACCTTTCCGCTCTGGCACGCCCAGGCCGTCGATGGCGTGCGGCGCGATGTCACGGTGGTCTGCCTCGCGCTGGCCGAGACGCCGTGGTACCAGAAGCAGCTCCGCCGCGTGACGTCGGAGCCAGTGGACCGTGCCCAGCTTGCGGCGGTGTGGCGGGAGGCACCGGCGCCAGCGATCACCTGGCCAGTGCATACGATGGACGATGCGACCATCGACCGGCTGCAGCCGTTCCTCGCCGATCAAGACCTGGTGATCACGCTGCCGAACGGCCTCGCGGCGCGCGTGAACCGGAACGAGGCCGTGTACGGAAAGGACATCCTTGCCTTGCAGGTCCTGCGGCAGAACGCCGGTCGTCGACCGGTCGCTTGGTCGGTCACCGCCGCTGGCAAGGTGTTCGGGCTGGGACCGCATCTGGTCATGCAGGGGCTGGCCCTGGTGTTGCCCGTGGCACCGATTGACTCCTCGCGGCTGGCGAGTGGCCTGACCCGCGGCGCCGGCACCGCGCTGGTGGACATCGAGACCACCCGGCGGCTCGTGACCGAAACGTGGCACTATGGCCGCCTGCTCGAGCTTGGGATTGCAGACCTGGATCCCAATGGACAAGCGATGGCCGCGACGGTCGCGATCCCGTTGATGCAGACAGGCGCCGCGTATTACCTCCGTGGCGATCTGACCGCGGCGACGGCCCTGCTCGAGCGCGCCAGCAGGCTCACCTCCGATACCACTGCCCAGGTGTTGCTGCGCGTCATCCGGCAGCAGACCGCCCAGCCGCGGCACTAGTTCCGGACCGTCGAGGGGGCGATTCAGGGGCCCTGATCGTCTATATTTCTCGGCTATGTCAGACCCGGCCTTGGCGGACCGTCTGGAGGAGATTCGCGCCGTCGTGGCGACTCGCCAGCAGGCAGGCGGCTGGACCCACCCGGTGCGTATTGTGGCCGTCACCAAGGGGCATGGCGCGTGGGCCGTGACCGCGGCGGCCGCCGCTGGCCTCGAGACGGTCGGTGAGAATCGGGTTCAGGAGGCGCTGACCAAGCAGGTGGAAAGTGCCGGGGTGCCGATTGCGTGGCACCTGATCGGCTCCCTGCAGACGAACAAGGTGCGCCTGGCGGCGGGACGATTCGAGATGATTCACTCGATCGATCGCCTCGGGCTCGCGGCCGAAGTGGCTCGACGTGTCCCCGCCGGCGCGCGGCAGCAGGTGCTGGTGCAGGTGAACTGTTCCGGTGAAGTGCAGAAGGGCGGGGTACGGCCGGCAGACCTGGCCTCCCTGCTGGATGGCATCCGCGCGCTGTCGTCGCTCGAGCTGCGGGGATTGATGACCATGGCGGAATTCAGCGAAGACGAGCGGGTGCAGCGGGCGGCGTTTGGCCAGCTGCGGGCGTTGCGGGATGCGATGCGGCGGGACGGCCACCCGGTCGCCGAGCTCTCGATGGGGATGTCTGGCGACTATGGTGCGGCGGTCGAGGAAGGAGCCACCATGCTCCGCCTCGGCTCGATCCTGTTCGGGTCCCGCCAATGACTCATGCTGCTTGCAGCCTGGAGTGGTACCACGACGATGACTGACGCTGCACCACGCTGGCCAGCCTGGCCCGACGGCGGCCCCGATCTCCTCGAACGCGACCTGCTGGCACGGTGGGCGCGCGAAGGGTTGTTCGAGCGGGTGCAGGCGGACACGGCCAACGGGCCCGGCTTCGTCTTCCTCGAGGGCCCGCCGACCGCCAACGGCCGCCCGGGCATTCATCACGTCTTCGCGCGCACGATCAAGGACCTCATTTGCCGCTATCACGTGATGCGCGGCGAGCGGGTCACCCGGATCGCCGGCTGGGACACGCACGGCCTGCCGGTCGAGCTCGAGGTCGAGAAGCAGCTCGGCTTCAAGGGGAAGCAGGACATCGAGGCCTTCGGGGTCGCGGAGTTCAATCGTCGCTGCCTGGCGAGCGTCTTCACCTACCGCGACGAATGGGTCAACCTCTCGACCCGGGTCGGGTACTGGCTCGATTACGATCGCGCCTATGTCACCTGCACCAAGGAATACGTCGAGTCGGTGTGGTGGCTGCTCAAGCAGCTCCACGACAAGGATCTCCTCTATCGCGGGCATCGGGTGCTGCCCTACTGTCCGCGGTGCGGCACGGTGCTGTCGAGTCATGAGCTCGCCCTCGGATACGAGGATGTCCGCGACAAGTCGATCTACGTCACCTTTGCTGTCGATGATGATTCCGGTCGCGAACTGGTGGTATGGACCACGACGCCGTGGACCTTGACGAGCAACGTCGCGGTGGCGGTGCACCCGGATCTCGCCTACAACACCTACTGGGTGGCCGGGAAGCCTGGCCGCAAGTACATCCTGGCCGAGGCGCGGGCCGAGAAGATGGCCGCGCTGCTCGGCGTCGAATCGCTCGAGCATGGTGTTGCCTTTGCGGGACGCGAGCTCAAGGGGCTGCGGTACCGTCGTCCACTCGATGTGGTGCCGATGCCTGAAGATCGGGCGCACTCCATCGTGGTGACGGGCGAATTCGTCACCGCGGCCGATGGTTCGGGCCTGGTGCACATGGCGCCGGCGTTCGGCTCGGATGACTACTCCGCCGGGCAGGAACACGGCCTGGCCTTGCTGCGGCCGGTGGCTGGAGACGGCACCTTCCATGGTACGTCCTGGCCGGAACTCGAGGGCCTGCTGGTGACGGCCCCGGAAACCAACGACCTGATCATCCGGCGGCTCAAGGAGCTTGGTCGGCACGTCGCGACCGAGTCGCACGACCATAGCTACCCGCACTGCTGGCGCTGCCGCAGCAAGCTGATCTACTACGCCCGCGACTCCTGGTTCGTCCGGACGTCGGCGGTGCGCGAGCGGATGCTTGAACTCAACCGTACGATCGCCTGGCACCCGCCCGAGATGGGCAGCGGGCGCTTCGGTGAATGGCTCAGCAACAACGTCGACTGGGCCCTGTCGCGCGACCGCTATTGGGGCACCCCGCTGCCGATCTGGGTGAGCGATCGCGACCCAGCCCACGTCGAGGTGATCGGCTCGTTGGCGGAGCTGCAGGAGAAGTCCGGCTACGTCGCCACCGCCGACCTCGACGTGCACAAGCCCTGGGTCGATGAGATCACCTGGCCGGCGCCCGGTGGCGGCACGATGCGGCGCACGCGGGAAGTCATCGACGCCTGGTTCGATTCGGGCGCCATGCCCATGGCGCAGTGGCACTATCCCTTCGAGCACAAGGAAGCATTCGAACGGCACTTCCCGGCCGACTTCATCTGCGAGGGAATCGACCAGACCCGTGGCTGGTTCTACTCGCTGCTGGCCATCGGGACCACGGTGTTCGATGCCGTGCCGTACCGGAACGTGATCGTCAATGAACTGGTCCTCGATGCGCAGGGCCAGAAGATGTCGAAGAGCCGCGGCAATGTCGTGGATCCGTGGCAGATGCTCGAGCGGCATGGCGCCGATGCGCTGCGACTGTACCTGCTCCTCTCGAGCCAGGTGTGGCAGCCGAAACGATTCGACGAACGGCAGGTGCACGACACGGCGGGGGGGTTCCTCAACACGTTGCGGAACACCTACCAGTTCTACGCCCTCTATGCCGGCTCGGCCGACGGCGCCCCGGCGGTTGCGGCGCGGCCACTCGCCGATCGCTGGATTCTCGGTCGCCTTGACGCGACGGTCGCCGCCGTGCGAACCGCACTCGACGGCTACGATGTCACCACCGCGGCCCGGGCCATCGTGGCGTTCGTGGTCGATGACCTGTCCAACTGGTACGTTCGCCTGAATCGGGCCCGCTTCTGGGCCCCCGATTCCCAGGCCGATGCGGCCGCGGTCGCGACGCTGCACGAGGCGCTGGTGACGACGGCGCGGCTGCTCGCGCCGTACGCGCCGTTCGCCAGCGACTGGCTGCACCGCGCGCTGGAGGGTAGTTCGGTCCACCGCGCCACCTTCCCGCTGGATGCCGGGCGGCTCGATCCCGGCCTCGACGTCGCCATGGACGCGGTGCGGCGGCTGGTGTCCCTGGGGCGCGCGGCGCGCGAGTCCGCTACGTTGCGCGTCCGGCAACCCCTGTCCTGCATCAAGGTGGCGGTGCCCGCCGGGGTGCAGGGTGCAGATTTCGAGGCGCTGCTCCCGCTGCTGCAGCATGAGACCAATGTGAAGTCGGTCGACGTGGTGGCGTCCGATGCCGACCTGGTCCGCTTGCGCGCCAAGCCCAACTTTCGCACCCTGGGGAAGCGGTTCGGCGCCGAGGTGAAGGCGGTGGCGAGCTGGATCGGGACATTGACGCCCGAAGCGATCCAGCAGTTGGAGCGAGGGTCACCGTTCACCGGGTCGCGCGACGGCGTGGCCACCGAACTGTTTCCCGAGGATGTGATGGTCGAGCGGGAAGTGGTCACCGACTGGCCGGTCGCGAGCGAGGGCCGCTTCGTGGTGGCACTCGATCCGGCGGTGACTCCGGCACTGGCCAGCGAAGGCCTGGCGCGTGAACTGGTCAGCCGGTTGCAGCGCCAGCGCAAGGATGCCGGGTATGACGTGACGACCCGCATCGCCGTGGCGATCGAAGGCGACGCCGCGGTCCAGGATGCGGCGCGGGCGCATCAGGAGTACATCACCGGTGAGACCCTGGCCCGCGAGTTCGTCGTGGGCACCGCGTTGCCGGACGCCGACCGTCGCGAATCGGTCGATATCAATGGAAGCGCCGCCGTGCTGTCGACACGGCGGTTGGGAGACGGTCGGACCCTTTCCGACCCCGTACAGGCGGATCCACAGTGACGAAGACCCAGCTGAAGCACCTCGAGACGAGGCTCCTGGAGGAACGGGCGCGGGTGATGAAGGAACTCGGCTATTACGGCGAGTCCTTCAGCAGCACGGAGCAGTCGTCCGATGGTGACCTCTCCTCGTACTCCTTTCACATGGCCGACCAGGGCACCGATGCGATGGAACGGGAGAAGCAGTTCCTCTTCGCGTCGCAGGAAGGCCGCTATCTCTGGCACATCAACGAGGCGCTGCGTCGGCTGTACAATCAGCCCGACAAGTTCGGGCATTGCCACCAGTGCGGCGTGCTGATCGACCTCAAGCGGCTCGACGCGCTCCCGCACGCGCGGCTGTGCATCGCCTGCAAGGAAAAGGAAGAGGATGCCAAGCGGCGGTAGGCTGCGCGCGCCGTTCTGGTGGGTGGTGGCCGGCGTGGTGGCCCTGGACCGGGTCACCAAGGTGCTGCTGGCGCGCCGGCTCGAACAGGGTCCGGACGTGATCATCGCGGGCGACTACGTCCGGCTGCACCTGGTTCACAATCCCGGGGCCGCCTTCGGCCTGCATCTCGGGCCATGGTCCCGCTGGATCTTCACGGGGATCGCCATCGGCGCGGTCTACCTGCTCCATCGCATGTGGCAGGACGCCGCGCCGGCTGACCACCTGCGCCGGTGGGCCGTGGCCGTGGTCGCCGGCGGCGCGGCGGGCAACCTGGTGGATCGGCTGTTGACCTCGCGCGGCGTGATCGACTTCATTGACGTCGGTGTTGGGGCGACGCGCTGGCCGACGTTCAATGTCGCCGACATCGCGGTGTCCTGTGGCGCGGTCGCGCTGGCCCTTTCACTCTGGCGCGAAGACAATTCGCGTCGTCCCCCCGTCCCGACGAGCTGAGCTGATGGCCGCGGTGACCTTCTGCATCGCGGTCCCCACGACCGAGCGCCTCGACCGATTTCTCGCCGACCAGCTGCAGTTGTCACGCACCTCCACGGCGCGGCTGGTGGCGGCCGGTGCCGTCACCGTCAACGCGGCGATCGCCCGCGCGTCGTGGACCATGGCACAGGGCGATGCGGTCATCGTCACTCTTCCCGATCACGAGCCCCCGCGCACGTTGCAGCCCAACCCGATTCCGCTGGTGGTGGTCTACGAGGATGACGACCTGGCCGTGATCGACAAGCCGGCCGGACTGGTGGTGCATCCCGCGCCGGGGCATTGGGACGATACCCTCGTCAACGCCCTGGTGGCCCGCGGCACCACCCTGGCCGGCGGGGCCGAGGGGCGGCCCGGGATCGTCCACCGGCTGGATCGCGAAACGTCGGGCCTGCTCATCGTCGCCAAGACCGACCTGTCGCACCGGCGCCTCGGCGCGATGATCGCCGCCCGCCGGATCGCCCGGGCGTATGCTGCCCTGATCTGGGGTCATCTCGACGCGCCAATGGTCACCATCGAGGCGCCGATCGGGCGCTCCCTTCGTGACCGGAAGCGCATGTCGATACTTGCCGATGGCAGGAAGGCGAAGACCGATGCGTTCGCGGTGTCGCGGTTGGGGTCAGTCGACCTGCTGCGGCTGGAACTGCACAGCGGGCGGACGCACCAGATTCGCGTCCATCTCGAGTCCATCGGGCATCCCATCGTCGGTGATCCGGTCTACACCGGTGGGGGGTACAAGCGAATCTCCGGGGGTGGTCGCCAGGAGGCCAGGGCGCTGGAGGAACTGGCGCCCCGGCAGGCGCTTCACGCCGCACTCCTCGCGTTCCGCCACCCGATTTCGGGGGTACCGCTCCGGCTCGTCTCTCCCTGGCCGGTGGACCTGTGGCCGCTGTTGCAGGCCGCCGTCGGCCGGGAGCACCTGACCACGCGGGAGTCGGCGCTGGACGATCTCTCCTTTTTCGGGCGCGATGACTGAGCTCCAGGGGTCGGGGCTGGTGCTCCGGGCGGGCGGGGTTCGCTGGTTCGTGCCGGCGGGGCAGGTCATCGAGGTCCTGCGCGGGGCGGCCATCATCCGGATCCCCGGCGCGCCGGCCGCCGTCCGGGGGGTCGTCAACCACCGCGGCCGGATTGTGACGGCGGCCGATCCGATCCGGGCCCTGGAGCTGCCAGGCGAGGGCTCGGGGGCCACCGAGGTGGTGGTGGTTCAGGTGCCGGGGCGGCGCTTTGCGATCGTGGTGGATGGGGTGGTCGAGCTCACGGCGGAGGCGCGCACGGGGCTTGCAACACTGGACTTGAATCAGGTCGCCGCGGCGATCTTTCCCTGACCCAAGCAGCTGGAGGACCGAGTGGCTCGGATTCTGATCTGCGACGACGCGATCTTCATGCGGACGATGATTGCCGACATTCTCACCACGGCGGGCCATTCGGTCGCTGGTGAGGCGGAAAGTGGCTTGCAGGCGGTCGAACGGTACAAGGCCATCAAGCCGGACCTGGTCACCATGGACATCGTGATGCCCGACATGGGCGGCATCGATGCCGTGCGCGCGATCGTCGCGATCGACCCGGACGCCAAGATCCTGATGTGCAGCGCGATGGGACAGCAGGCGCTGGTGGTCGAGGCGATCCAGGCCGGCGCCAAGGACTTCGTGGTCAAGCCGTTCCAGCCCGCGCGAGTGGTCGACGCGGTCGCCCGCGTGCTGGCGGGATGACCGAACCGCGGCGGGCGCGCTACGTCGCCCTGTTCGCCGCGGAATCACGGACGCTGCTCGCCGGGGCGCGACGGGCGCTGCAGGAATGGCTGGACGCCCCGGAAGTGCATGGGCCGGCGGAAGAACTGTTCCGCGCACTCCACACCGTCAAGGGCATGGCGGCGTCGCTGGGATTTGATGCGACCGCCGAGATGGCGCACGCCATCGAGAGCGAACTCGGTGAGGTGCGTGAAGGGACGCGCGTCGCCGATCGCCTCTGGCTGCGCCGGATCGAGCGTGCCGTCGATGCCGTCACGGCGGCGTGCGAACAGGCGGTCGCCACGGAGGGCGGGTCGGTCGAAGCGACCACGGGCTCTCCGGCCAGGAGCGCCGGTCCGCGGTACGTCCGGGTCGACCTTGACCGGCTCGACGCGTTGCTCGGTGATCTCGGCGGGCTGGTCACCGCGCGGCAGGAACTCGATCGTCATGCGGCGACCGATACGCTCTCGCCATTGGCCCGCGCGGCCCAGGGCGTCGAGCGCCGCCTCGACCAATTGCGTGACCGGATCCTCGACGTGCGGTTGGCTCCGCTCGCGGAGGTCTTTGAGCGGCTGCCGCCGATGGTCCGCGACCTGGCCCGGCAGCTGGGGAAGGACGTCACGATCGAGATCAGCGGCGAAGAACTCGAAGTCGACCGCACGATTCTCGAGCAGTTGATCGAGCCACTGCTTCACCTCCTGCGCAACGCCGTCGATCACGCGATCGAGGCGCCCGACGCGCGGTTGGAAGCCGGCAAGCGCCCCAGCGGCCGGATCGTGATCAACGTGCGGCGGGACGGCCAGTCGGTCGTGCTCCAGGTGAGCGATGATGGCCGTGGCATCGACCGGGAGCGGGTGGCCCAGCTGGCGCGCGAGCACGGACTGCTCGAGGCCGGGGCCGTGCTCGGGGATGATGGCCTGCTGGCGATCCTGTCCCACCCCGGTTTCTCGACGGTCGCCACGGTGACCGATGTCTCCGGCCGCGGGGTTGGCCTCGACGCCGTGGTCACCCGGCTGCACAGTGTCGGCGCTTCACTCGGCCTGACCACCGTGCTGGGACGGGGAACGGTGTTCTCGATCCGGTTGCCGACGCGGATCGGGATCGTGCGGGCGCTGGTCACCGGGATCGGGGTGGAGCGGTACGTCCTGCCCCTGACGCACATCAACGAGCTGGTGGCTTGGGAGCGGGGCATGTCGCGTGAAGTGGACGGCCGCACCGTGCTGGACGTGCGTGAGGAGGTGGTGCCGGTCGTCGACCTGCGCCGCCTGCTCGGACTTCGCGACGGCGTCTCGCCGGCGCGGG
>JANYAG010000060.1 GCA_025361465.1 Gemmatimonadota bacterium | reverse complement strand
TGCCGCAGCCGCTCCATTGGCGCGCTCGACCCCACCAGCGTCGGCTGAGGGCCCAGGGCAGCGCGGAGGGCGCGATTCTCCGCCTGGGTGCGCACCAGCGTTTCGGCCGAGCGCAGGGCGACCAGCAGCGATTCAGGGGCGAGCGGCTTCTCCAGGAATTGAAACGCCCCCATCTGCACCGCGCGGACGGCATCGGCCAGCTGCGCCTTGCCGCTCATCATGATCACCGGGATGTCGCGGTCACCGGCTCGGATCTGCTCAAGGGTCGCCAGGCCATCGGGCCCCGGCGGCATCATCAGGTCGAGCAGGATGATGTCGGGGTGCACCTCCGGAATCGCCAGCAATCCGGCATTGCCATTTGGCGCCTCGGACACCTCGAATCCTTCAGACTTGAGCAGCGCCCCGACCATCCGGCGGATGTTGTTCTCATCATCGACAATCAGGATGCGAGTACTCATGCCGGGATCCGCGTCATGAATGTGGCGCCGCCGCCGGGCGTCTCGGTGACCGTGACACTGCCCTGGTGTTGCTCCAGTGTTTGCCGCACGATGGTGAGGCCGAGACCGGTGCCGTCGCCCTTCTCGGTGTAGTAGGGCTGGAAGATCACCTCGCGCCGGTCAAAGGCGATGCCAGGTCCGTTGTCGGCGACGGAGACTTCGATCGTGCCCTCAACTCGCGTGATCGACACTGCAATGGAACCTCGGCCGTGACACGCTTCCACCGCGTTGCGCAACAGGTTGCTGTAGGCGCGCCGCAGCGGGTCGTAATAGCCGGTGATCGGTGTGACGCCTTCCCCCACCTCGAGCCGGCGTGCCATCGATTCGGGTACGGTGCTCTTGAGCAGGTCGTCAAGCAACTCGGGCAGGTCCACCGGCGCCGCGACACCCTCGGGGAGGCGGCCGAGTTCAGCGAACTCGCGCGCCATGACTTCCAGTCGCGCCGATTCGACCGCGATGACGTCGAGCACTTCGCGCGTTTCGGGCGAGGCGGTGCGCGAGAGTTGCATCACGGCGAGGCGAATTGGTGTCAGTGGGTTCTTCATCTCGTGCGCCACGCGGCGGGCCACCTCGCTGAACGCCCGCAACCGCTCGGCTTCGAGTTCCCCGGCGCGGGCCTGCTCGAGGCCGCTCTGCATGTCGCGCAGTGCTTCGCGCAGCGTGGCGAACTCGGCCGGCCCGCGGTTGCTGTCACTGACCGGTAGCGGCTCGCGCCGGCGGATCCGGCGGGTCCAGTCGAGCACCTCTTCCAGCGGTCCCGAGAAACCGCCGGAGAGCAGCGTGCCAGTGATCGCCACGATGAACAGCATGCTGATGGTGATCATCGCGACGATCCACCCCGTGATCGCCTTGAGGCTGGCGGCGGAGGCGACGGACATGTTGCGCAGGCGGGCGTACTCGACCAGCGCGCTGTCGTGGCGGGCGGTCGCGTCGCGCGCTCCCGGGCTCAGGAAATTGGAGTGATTGAGTTCGCTCTTCAGGGTGTTCCAGGTGAAGCTGACTGCCCCAAGTTGGTTGGCGGATTGGAGGTCCTGGGTTCGGTAGAACACCAGAATCCCCGACACCGTCGCGACCGCCAGGGGGATGGCGCTCACCAGCAGCAGGGCGAGGAAGAGACGGACGCGGAAGGAAAGCCGTGGCATGGTTGGGGTTGAATATGCACCCAGAACCGCCGGTGTGACATATCGACACGCCCCCAGATTCGGCCCGGTCGGTCAGGCCGGCCTCGGCCGTCTGGCACCGCTCCTGCACTCCTGTGGGGTCTCTACCGGCCGGACCCTCGGCCGACCGATCCTGACCCCCGTACCCGGGATAGCAAGTTGATGACCTCCTTTTGGCCCGGCACGGCGCGGAAAGCCCTGGCAATCACGGCGTTCTGTCTGGCCGCCAGCCACCATCCGCTTCCAGCCCAGAGCCTCACCACAGGTGGGCTTACCGCCACGGTCCTAGACGAACGCGGGATGCCCCTGCCCGGGGTGAGCGCCACGCTGGAGAAGGGCAGCACCGCCTTCCTGGTACAGAGCACGGACTCCCGGGGGGTGGTGGTTTTCTCCGTCGTACCGCCGGGTCGCTACTCGCTCTTGACCGAACAGCTCGGCTACCGGCCGCTCCGCACCACTGGACTGGTGATCGCCGGCGGCGGGATGGCGGCTCTGTCGGTGCGGCTTGTCCGGGGGGCCCCCGGAAACACGGTTGACGAACGTTCCGCGTCGCTCTTCCAGGCGCGGAGCGGGGTGGATCGTGTCGTCATCGGCAGCGAGCTCAACACCCTCGATCGTCGCCGCGACCTGACCGATGTCTCACGAGGATTCCCCGAGGTCGATGCGCCGCGTGACGGGAGAAACGGATTTGCCGCCAGTGCCAATGGTCGCCCCGGCAGCGAGTCGCACCTCGTTATCGACGGAATGGACGAGTTGCTCTTTCGCCATCCGGGAATTCGGACCGAACCAGCCAGTGCGCCGCTCTTCGCGCGCGACGCGTTCGACCAGGTGTCACTGATCGGTTTCGGCCGCGACGTCGAATGGCCCGGTGCAACGGGCGCGATCCTGACCGGGTCCACCCGCCCGGGGACGGGGGCGGCCAGCGTGCTTCCCTGGTTTGCCTACAGCAGCGCCAAGCTCGGTGGCCGCAAGGCCGACAACCCGGCCGATTCGACCGCGTCGTCGTTCGAGGGTGGCCTGCGCGCCTCGGGTTCGATCAAGGGAGATACCGGCTCGTGGTCACTTCGCGCTGAGTACCGGCAATTGGCCGAGCCGAGCGCAAACCCGTTTGAAGTTGCGGTTGGCGGCAGCGATCCCAGCGTCGCGATTCGCTCGGCGGTGCAGACGCTCGGGCACGGCGACGTCGCGTCATGGCTGGCGCCGACGGTTCGCACCTGGAAGGGTGGCAATGCCCTCGGCCGCTTCGACTGGCGATTCGGCCGCAGCACGTCGCTGGCGGTTCGCGCCGGCATGGCGTCATGGTCGGAAAACAATCCGCTTGTCGGCAATGAACTCAGCAATGGTGCCGGTGGACGCCTCGAAGCGAATGACCTCTCCCTCGCTGCAGCCGTGACCACCTCGGGCGATGACTGGATCAGTGAGACGCGGCTTGGCGTTCGGAGCAGCCACCGCGACTGGACGGGCTCGGCCGTGCCCTACACCGGGCTGGTCGGCGACGGCCTGGCGATCGGCGGGTCGGCCACGGTTCCTGGACTCTTCAAGGACACGCAGCTGCAGCTCACTGAAGCGGCGACCTTCACGCTCGGCGCCCACCTGGTGAAGGGTGTCGTCGATATCAGCCGGCGCAGTGTGACCAACGATTGGCTCCCCTACGGCGTCGCCCGCTTTGAGTTTGGCGATGTGGCCTCGTTTGCGGCAGGGCGGGGTGCCTTTGTGCAGAGCACGCGTACTGGTACGGCTCCGTCGGTGGCAGTGTCGTACCCGTCATTCGCCCTCCAGGACAGCTGGCAGGCCACTCCCCGGCTGCAGCTGATCGGTGGTGTGCGACTCGATGCCCAGAAGTTCCCGAAGGCCTTGATCACGCCTGATGTCACTTGGGCGGCAGCCGCAGGGCTCAACAACACCCTGCAGCCTGTCGGCAGTGGACGACTCGGCCCCCGCGGCGGGATGGTCTGGACGGCCGACGCGGCCGGCACCACCGTCCTTCGTATCGATGCCGGTCTTGTTCCGGTGCCGCTCGATCTCTCGGCGCTGACCGAGGCGATCCAGAACGCCGGCGGCGTCACCGTGCAGCGGGCGACAGGCACCCTGACGTGGCCCAGCACTACCGCAGCCGCGACGCCGGTGGTCAGGCCCACGCTCACCTTCTTCAATCAGGGCGTGAAATCGCCGCGCGCCTTCAAGGGCGACGCCTCGCTGACCCACCGCTTGGGGCAGGATGTCACCCTGTCGCTGCATGCGGCGTATGACCACACCGACTACCTGCTGCGTCGTGCCGACCTCAACCTGATCCAGACACCGGTCAGTACCGGGTCGGATTTCCGTCCCATCTACGGCACCCTCGAGCAGTACAACGCGCTGTTGACGCCGGCGGTCGGCTCGAACCGGCGCTTCCGCAACGTCGACATGGCCTATCTGCTGTCGTCCACCGGGTTTGCCGACTACACCGAGGTTGGCGCCGCGCTCGAACGACGCATGGCCCGCGGCCTCACGATGAACGTCTCGTACACCTGGTCCCGCACGAAGGACAACCTGCCGGGGCAACTCAGCAACGATGTCGCCGACCAGCTCTCGCCGTTCCCGACCAGCACCGGACTCAGCAGCTGGGATGAAGGACGGTCGGACTTCGACGTGCCGAGCCGCTTCTCCGGGATGATGGAGTACGCCGCCGGCGCCATCTCGCTCTCGGGGCGCTATCGCTACCGCTCGGGACTGCCCTTCACGCCTGGCTTTGCGCGGGGTGTCGATGCCAATGGCGACGGTGCGGTGGGCAACGATCCGGCGCCGCTGCTGGCGTCGATCACCGGCATGTCGGGACTGGTGGCACAGCACTCGTGCCTCACTGCTCCGGCGTCCTTCTTTGCGGTTCGAAACTCCTGCCGCGATCCGGCGGTGCAATCGCTCGATCTTCACCTTGGCGTCAAGCTGCCGATCGGGGGCTCCCATCCCGTCTCGCTGCTGGTCGACGCGTTCAATGTCGTCTCGACCGATGTCGGCCTCTTCGATCATGCGGCGGTCCTCGTCGATGCCGCGGGAAGTCTGACCTACAACAGTGCCGGGCAACTGGTATTGCCGCTCGTGGCCAATGACAATTTCGGGAAGCTGCTGAGTCGGCGCGGAGAACCTCGCGCCATTCGCATCGGTTTCCGGATGGAGAACTGATCATGCGCAGCCGACTTCTCCTGCTGACGGGTGCGCTCGCCCTCGCTGCCGGGTGCAGCAATGCCGGTGACACGATGACGCTGCCGGCCTTTGGGACTGGCAGAGTGGTGGTGCAGGTGTACTTCGATGGTGACGGCTCGCAGAGTTACACCCTGGCCGATTCGCTCTTCCAGGGGGCGCACGTTTCGTTGCTGGCGGCTGGCGGCACCGACACGTTGCGGGTGGCGACCACTGACTCGCATGGGTTGGCGACCTTTGATTCCGTGCCGCTGGGCAGCTGGCGCGTGTCGGTCGATCGTCACGCCTTGAATGACAGCGTTGGCGTCGTCGTGGGGGACACCGGCATCCTGCGTGTCCTCGCGCGCGGCGACTCGAACCTCGCGGCACGGCAGGTGCGCTTCGGCTATCGTGAAGTCACCATCGCGCAGGCCAGGGCCATGGCCGCCGGGCGCCGAGTGATGATCCGCGGCGTGGTCGTGTCGGCCCTGCAGTACTTCCATGACTCGAGCGCGTACGTCAGCGACCCGTCTGGCCGGATCCGGATCACCAGTGCGCGCCATCGCGCCGGCCGCACCGGCAACAACGTCGGCGATTCGGTGCTGGTGGTCGGCACCAGCGGAACCTCGCTCGGCCAGCCGGTGCTCCTCGCCGGCCTCTTCACCTCCCTGGGCACGCAATTGGCGCCGATCGCTGCACCAACCACCGTGGTCGAGGCGCACAACGCCAAGAACGGCACCCTTGACGCGGCGCTCGTTCTGATCACCGGCGCCAGGATCACCGATACCCTCACCACCGGGCCCGATTTCCTGGTGCGCATCGCCGACCCGGCCGACCTCACGGTCACGACCGATGTGGTGGTCGACTCGCTGCTGGGGATTCCCCGCACCGTCTGGCGACCGGGGCTCGCCATCACCGTCCGCGGCGTGCTGGTGCCGAAGGGCGATGGTACCTGGATCCTCAAGCCAAGGGGCGGGCCGGATATCACGCTGAGCTTGCCATAAGGTCGTCCTGAGCGGCATCGGTAGTATTTCACCACCGTCACCCTGAGCGAAGCGAAGGGGATGCGTGGTCGGGCAGTGCAGGAGTCGCCCTGAGCGCAGCGAAGGGCATGCGTGGTC
>JANYAG010000048.1 GCA_025361465.1 Gemmatimonadota bacterium | reverse complement strand
AACTGCGTGTCGACTGACCAGTCTCGCCTCGCGTCGGCCCTTGCTGATCGTTATCGCATCGAGCGCGAACTCGGCGCCGGCGGGATGGCCACCGTCTATCTCGCCCGCGACCTGCGCCACGATCGCCAGGTGGCCGTCAAGGTGCTGCGGCCCGAACTCGCGGCGGTGATCGGCGCCGAGCGGTTCCTCGCCGAGATCAAGACCACGGCCAACCTGCAGCATCCGCACATTCTGGCGCTCTTTGATTCGGGCGCCGAGGGGTCGTTCCTCTTCTATGTCATGCCGTACATCGACGGCGAGACGCTGCGCGACCGACTGGTCCGTGAGAAGCAGCTGCCGATCGCCGACGCGGTCCGGATCGCCCGCGAGGTGGCCGGTGCGCTCGACTACGCGCACCGTCATGGCGTGATTCACCGCGACATCAAGCCCGAGAATATCCTACTGCACGATGGCAGTGCGCTGGTGGCCGACTTCGGAATTGCGCTCGCCGCCAGCAAGGCCGGCGGCTCCCGGATGACCGAGACCGGGATGTCGCTCGGCACGCCGCAGTACATGAGTCCCGAGCAGGCAATGGGCGAGCGCGACCTCGACGCGCGCGCCGATGTGTACGGTCTGGGCTGCGTGCTCTACGAGATGCTGGCCGGTGAGCCGCCCTTCACGGGGCCCACCGCCCAGGCGGTCGTCGCCAAGGTGATGACCGAGAAGCCGGTCTCGATCCTGATGCGGCGCGACACTGTCCCTGCCGGGCTGGAGCACGCCCTGCACACCGCGCTGCAGAAGCTGCCGGCGGATCGCTGGCCAACCGCGGCGGCCTTCGGTGAGGCGCTTGACGGGAGAGATGCTGCCGCGACCAATCGGGCGAGTCCGGCCGCGGGCGGCCGCCCCGCATCGCCATCCATCTGGAGCGTGCGCTCGCCGTGGCCGTGGGCCATCGCCTTTGGCCTGGCGGCCATCGCGGCCACCTGGGGGTGGACGCGCCATTCGTCGGCGACCGAATCGGGGGTGGTACGCTTCGCCGTGCAACCGGCGGCGGGCGCGCGCCTGTCCCTGCCGATCCTCGGCACCGCGGCTACGGTGGCGATTTCGCCCGATGGCCGCGAGGTGGTGTATTCCGCCGGTGCGGCGTCGGGGAGCCAGTTGTACCTGCAGTCGGTTGACGAGCTGCGCCCGCGGGCGCTTCCCGGCACGACCGACGCCAGGTTTCCGGAGTTCTCGCCCGATGGCAAGTGGATTGCCTTTCTCTCCCAGGACGACAACATCAGCAAGCTGTCGGTTGACGGTGGTGCCATCACCACCATCTGTCCCGCGCTGGGGGCGTACGGGATGACGTGGCTCTCCAACAAAGTCATCGTCTACGGTAGCCGAAGCTTCAGCCGGGCGCGCGGACTGTGGCAGGTGTCGGCTGACGGCGGGAAACCGGGACAGTCCTGGTCGGTCGATACGGCCGACGGCGAGCGGATGCAATGGACGCCGCGTTCGGCCGACGACGGCAAGCTGGTGTTCTACTCCGGTCTGCTCGGCGCCATTGCCGATGCGCACATCGGCGTGATCACGGTGGCGACCGGCAAGGCCACGATCTTGAAGGGACTGCCGGGCTGGTATCCGCTGGGACTCGTCAACGGCCAGCTGCTCTACGTCCGCGTCGACGGCGCCCTGATGGCGGCACCGTTCAACCCGCGCACGCTGCAGGCCGGCACGCCGGTGCAGGTTGGCGACAGCATCGCCGCCTCCATTGGCTTCGCGGGGGCCTCGCTCTCGGCGACTGGCACGCTCGTCTACATCCACAGCGGCAGCATCCGACAGATGATGAGCGTCGATCTCGGCGGCAAAGCCCACGCGTTGATCGAGGAGAAGAAGGCCTACGGGCACCCGCGCTTCTCGCCCGACGGCCGGCGGCTGGCGTTCGACGTGCAGCGCGCCGAGGGATCCAACATCTGGATCTATGATGTGGCGGCGCGCACCCACCAGCCGCTCACGACCGAGGGGATCAACGACCGCCCGGAGTGGACACCGGATGGCAAGAAGGTGCTCTATTCCTCGAACCGGAACGGGAAATACGGACTCTGGTGGCAGCTGGCCGATGCGAGCGCGGCTGCCGAACTGGTGTATGTCGCTCCGAACCAGATCCGCGAAGGCATTGTGGCGCCCGACGGAAAAGCCGTGCTGTATCGCGAGGACACCGCCGACAGCAACCGCGACATCTTCCTGCTGCCATTGGAAGAACCCCGGACTCCGGTCCCGTTGCTGAATACGCACGCCGACGAGCTGATGCCGCGGCTGTCACCACGCGATGGCAAGTGGCTGGCCTACGTCTCGGACGAATCGGGGAAATACGAGGTGTACGTCCGGCCCTTGGCGGCCGGAGCGGGCCGGATTCCGGTGTCGAACAGCGGCGGCACCGAGCCGCTCTGGTCGCTCGACGGGAAGACGATCTACTACCGCAGTGGCGCGAACCTGATGGCGGCGACGATCGTGACCGCCCCGACACTCGCCGTGACCGGCCAGCGGGTGATGTTCGAGGCGCCCTATGAGGCCGATCCCTTCCATCCCAACTACGACATCGCGCCCGACGGCAAGAGCTTCATCATGCTCAAGTCGGCGGATGATGATCGGCAGCTCATCGTGGTGCAAAACTGGGTCAAGGAGCTGCGCGACAGGACGGCTGGCAAGCACTGAGCCTGCGTCTCACTTTACGATCGTCATCCACCCCGTCGCCGTCACGGACCGTCCACCACCAGTCGTGGTGACGTGCACGCGATATCGGCCTGGGTCACCACCAGTGAGACGCCATACGCGCCCGGCGGTGCCGGGAGCTCGACAATGCCGGTGAGGTACTGCTTGTCGGTCAGCGGCGTCGGCATGGCGAACTGACGCAGCGTATCGAGGTCGATCCGCACGCCGTCGCGTTCGCGCGGCATCGGCGTGAATGCCAGCACGTTCGCCGCGGCCGAGAATCCCGGATCGAGCTTGAGCGCTTGCACCAGGGCATTCGCCCCGCCGGCCTCATTGCTCAGGCCGGTGCCGAGCAGCGGTCCTTCGTGTGAGAACACCTTGAGTCGCGCGAGCGACAGCCGGTTGATGCCGAGTCCGAACCAGGCGATCGGCCAATCGGAATGATCGTTCACCGAGCGGATGAGCAGCTCGTCGGCGCGAGGTCGGCGCCGCGATTGCCGCAGAGCGATTCGGAAGGAAGGGCCGCGGCCGTGGAGGCGGTGGCGAGCTTGGTGAGCAGCGAATCGACAAATGGACGGTCGGCAGGGGCTTGGGCGCGTGCCGGTGTGGTGGCGAAACACAAGATCGAGCAGATCGTCAGGCACCGGCGGAGGAATGGCATTTGGATCATCCTCGCGGGAGACCGACTGGGGGATCGGTCAGGTGTTCAAGCTACTCGGGGGTGCAACGGAAGGACGAGTGGCGGGGCGGTGGTGTGCACAGGGGCTGCCTGCTTGCCCGGAGTGCCGCTCACGTTGTCCCGGGTCGGACGCCCAATGGCCGAGGTCCTTCGCTTCGCTCAGGATGAGGTTACCATCTTTCGCTTCTCGCTTCTCGCTTCTCGCTTCTCGCTCCTCGCTTCTCGCTTCTCGCTTATCGGTTGCTCTCCCGCCACCCGATATCGCGCCGGAACTGCCGTCCCTGAAACTGAATCCGCGCCGCCGCATCGCGACTCAGCGCCTGCGCCTCGGCGAAGGTGGGCGCCACGGCCGTCACCGCGAGCACTCGCCCGCCATTGGTGACCAGCACCCCATCGTCACGATGGGTCGTACCGGCATGATAGACGGTGACGCCATCGGGAAGGTCACCGGGAATCGTGATCGACACATCCTTGCGGGCGGATTCGGGATACCCCTCGCTCGCGAGCACGGTGGTGACCGCGGCGCCGTCATGGAGCTCGAGTGGCGGCAGCGGTGCGCCGCGCGCGGCGGCGTCGAAGAGCGCCACCAGCCCGGACTTGACCAGGGGAAGGATTGCTTCGGTTTCGGGGTCGCCCAGCCGGCAGTTGAACTCGACCACGTTGGGCGTCCCGTCGGGATGCATCATCAGCCCGGCATAGAGCACGCCGCGGAACGGGGCGTCACGCACCGCGAGTTCCTGGAGCGTTGGCAGCAACACCTCATTCACGATGCGGGCCAGCACCCCCGGCGTGGCGATCTTCACGGGCGCATAGGCCCCCATGCCGCCGGTGTTGGGACCATGGTCCCCCTCGAGCAATCGCTTGTGGTCCTGGGCTGCAGGGAGGAGCCGCACCTCGCGGCCATTGGTGACCGCCATCACCGACAACTCCTCGCCCACAAGAAAATCCTCGACGACAATCACGTCGCCTGCACTGCCGAAGCGCCGGTCACCAATCATCTCGCGCGCCGCCTCACGCGCCTCCAAGCGCGTGGCACAGACCACGGCGCCCTTGCCGGCCGCGAGCCCCGAAGCCTTCACCACCAGCGGCTCGTCATGGCGGTCGATGAAGGCGAGCGCGTCATGCAGGTTGTCGAAGGTGCGACTCGCCGCCGTGGGAACGCCGGCCGCGGCCATCACCTCCTTGGCAAACGCCTTCGACGATTCGATCGCGGCCGCGGCAGCGATCGGCCCGAACACCACCCGCCCCTCGGCGAGCAGCCGATCGGCCAGGCCAAGGGCCAGTGGCACCTCAGGCCCGATGATCGTCAGGTCGATGGCATACATGTCGACGGCATCGGCCAGGCGGTCGATGTCGTCAGCGGGCACCGGCACATTGGTGGCGATGGTCGCGGTCCCGGGATTGCCAGGGGCGACGTACACCAGGTGGGACGGATCGTCGGCGGCGACCGCCAGTGCGATGGCATGCTCACGGCCACCACCGCCGACGATGAGGATCCTCACGTGCCGTGTTTCTCCTTCGCCTCGTTGTAGGCATCCTTGGCCCGACTCGCGGCGCGCTTCGCGGCGTTCCTGATGTCCTCGGCTGCGCTCTTGAACTCGTCGCCGTAATGCTTGGCCGCGTCGCGGAGATCGTCACGGAAGGGACGCTCCTGCTCCTCGGTGCCGCGGCGGACATACTCGCCCCGGATGATCCGATCATACCCGCCCGCCTGCACCCAGCGCTGTACTTCGGCCGCGCGCACCACGTTCATCGGGTGCGACAGGTTCAGCGTATTGAGGATCTTCCAGATCAGGTTGGTGAGCTTCTCGTTGACCGCATACTCGTTGGCCTGCTGCACGAACGGCTCGAGGTTGAGGTCCCCCGGGCGGATGTTCGCGGTGTTGCCGCCGCCGGCCATCTTCATGAAGAGCCGCATCGTCGCTGCAAGGTCCTGCGAGCCGAGCAGCCCGGCGCGATCGGCCGACAGCTCCGACTTGCGCGACCACTCGAGGAAGGCGAGCCGCACCGGCAGCAGCACCATCGCGGCGAGCATCGGCAACGCGCCCAGCGATACCAGCGTCATGATCATCGCGATGGTGGTGTAGAGCGAATGACCGCTGATCACGTGCCCGAGTTCGTGCGACAGCAGCACCCGCATCTCGTCGTCATCCAGCAGCTCGAACGCCGAGGAGTGAATGACGATGAACGGATTCTCGATGCCATACGCGCCGGCGTTGAAGATCGGTTCCTGGGTGACGTAGAGCTCAGGGACCTTCTCCCACCCGAAGGTGGCGCAGTTCTCGATGTGCAGGCCCCAGAGCCGCGGGAACTGCGTCGGCCCCACCCGCACTGCGTTGCCCTGGAAGAAGAGCCGGATCCCCTCCTCGCCACCGAAGAAGCCGAGGATCTTCCGGATGACTTCATCGACCCCGGGGATGGCGCGGAGGGCCTGCAGGGCGGCACGGTCCGCCGGATGTTCCCACGAGACGCCCGAAATCTCGGGCAGGGCGACGCGGGGACGGGCAGCGGGCAGGTTGGTCATCGGTGGCTCACCAGTAGGGGATATCCGAACCTACGGAAAAGTCCCGGTCCTGTTTCAGCATGCATCGTCAGGCCGCCAGCGCCTGGTCCAGGTCGCGCATCAGGTCGTCCACATCCTCGATGCCGACCGAGAGGCGCACCAGCGAATCGGTCAGCCCCATCTCGTCGCGCATCGCCTTGGGCACCGAGGCGTGGGTCATCGAGGCGGGGTGGCCGATCAGGCTCTCGACGCCGCCGAGCGATTCGGCCAGTGCGAAGATCCTGGTCGCTTCCACCATCCGCTTGGCGCGCGCCACGTCGCCGAGCTCGAGCGAGATCATTCCGCCGAAGTTGTTCATCTGCCGGCGCGCCAGCTCGAACTGCGGATGATCGGGGAGACCCGGGTAGTAGACCTTCTGGACGTCCTTCCGTCCACTCAGCCAGGTGGCCAGGTGCATCGCGCTCTCGCAGTGGGCGCGCATCCGGAGCGGCAGCGTCTTGATCCCGCGCACCGCGAGCCAGCAATCGAACGGGCCCGGCACGCCGCCGGCGGCGTTCTGCAGGAAGCCGATTCGCTCGGCGAGGTCGTCGCGACTGGTGACGAGGGCGCCGCCAACCATGTCGGAGTGGCCGTTGAGATACTTGGTGGTGGAATGGAGCACGATGTCGGCGCCGAACGTGATCGGCCGCTGCAGTACCGGCGTCGCAAAGGTGTTGTCGACGACGAAGAGGATGCCGAGCGCCTGGGTGATGTCGCCCAGGGCGCGGAGATCGGCAAGGAACATCATCGGGTTGGTCGGCGTCTCGCAGTAGAGCAGCTTGGTCGTCTTGCGGATTGACGCCTCGACCTTCTTCATGTCGCGCATGTCCACGAACGAGAACTCGACGCCGAAGCGCTGGTAGACCCGCTCCATCAGCCGATGACTGCCGCCGTAGATGTTGTTGCCCACCACGACATGATCGCCGGCGTTGAGCAGCTTGAGCACGGTGTCGAGGGCGGCGAGTCCCGATCCGAAGGCGAAGCCGTGCGTCCCGCCCTCGAGCGTGGCGAGGTTGCGCTCCAGCACCTCGCGGGTCGGATTGCGCGTGCGGGCGTATTCGAAGCCGGCGTGTGGCGCGCCCAGCCGGTCCTGCATGTAGGTCGAGGTCTGGTAGATCGGCGGCATGACCGCACCGGCCAGTGGCTCGTGATCGATGCCGGCATGGACGGCCAGGGTGGCGAGGCGGTGGGCGGAATCTGCGTTGGCAACTCGAGTCATGATCGAACCGGGCGAGAGGAGGCGGAAGGTTATGCAGCGCCGCAACTTGGAGCAAGCCACCGCGGCATTGTCGCCCCCTGCCCGCGGCAATAGCTTCCGCGCTGGATCGCTGTGCCCGAGCACTGACCCTGTCCCCCGACGGTGGCTGCCCGAATGTCAGAAACGCTGATGATCTCCGTGTCCGGACTTCGCGGGCACGTCGGCACCGACCTGACCCCTGAACTGGTCGCGCGCCACGCGGCCGCCCTCGGCGCCTGGGTGCGCGCCAGCGGCGGCACCTGTGTCGTCCTCGGCCGCGATGCGCGGACCTCGGGGGCGATGTTCACGCACGCCGCCACTGCCGGATTCCAGTCCGTGGGCGTGGACGTGATCGACGTCGGCATCGCGCCCACCCCCACGGTGCAGATGGCGGTCGAGTACCACCACGCCGGTGCCGGGTTGATTCTCACGGCCAGTCACAATCCGATCGAGTGGAATGCACTCAAGTTCGTCGGGCCCGACGGGATCTTCCTCGACGCGGCGACCGGTGCGGAAGTGCGACGGCTCGCTGAGGTCGGCCCGCCGCGGGCCGGGTGGGACACCATCGGGCAACTGCGCAGTGATGGCGAGGCGGTCGCCCGACACCTCGATGCGATCTTCGCCCTGCCGATGATCGACGCCGAACCGATCCGCCAGCGGAAGTTCCACGTGGCGCTCGACTGCGTGCGCGGCGCAGGTGGCCCGACCATGATGGCGCTATTCGATCGCCTCGCGGTGAAGGTGGACGGGATCAACCTCGAGACGGATGGGCGCTTCCCGCGCGAACCGGAGCCGATCCCCGAGAACCTCGGTGCCTTGGGCGACCTGGTCCGCCGGACCGGTGCCGACATCGGCATGGCGGTGGACCCGGACGTCGATCGCCTGGCCCTGGTCGACGAGACCGGGACGCCGATTGGCGAGGACTACACCCTGGCCCTGGCCGTCCGGGCCGTCCTGGCCCGGCAGGGGAAGGCCGCCAAACTGCCTGTGGTGGTGGCCAACCTCTCGACGTCCCTGGTGGTGGAAGACGCCGCCCGGGAGGGCGGGGCGCGGTTTGTCCGGGCGCCGGTGGGAGAGGCCAACGTGGCCCGGACCATCAAGGATGAGCGGGCCCTGATTGGCGGGGAGGGGAATGGCGGGGTGATCCTGCCGGCCCTGCACATCGGGCGGGATGCCCCCCTGGGTGCGGCCCTCATCTTGCAACATCTGGCCACCTCGGGGAAACGGCTGTCGCAGCTGGTGGCCTCGGCGCCGAGATACGTGATCGTCAAGGCGAAGGCCCCCCGCGGCGGTGACCTGGGGCAGCTCTACCAGAGGCTGCGGGAGATCTTTCCCGACGCCGAGCCGGATACGCGGGATGGCCTGCGGCTGGCCTGGTCCGATCGCTGGCTGCATGTGCGGCCCTCGGGCACCGAGCCGATCGTCCGGCTGATTGCCGAGGCGCCCACGGCGGCAGCAGCAGAAGCCCTGGTCGCCAAGGCGCGCGCCGCGCGCTGAACGCCGCCGGGCACAACGAACGAGGCAGGAATGTGTGGAATTGTGGGATATGTCGGGCCACGGCAGGCGACGCCAATCCTGATGGAAGGATTGCGGCGGATGGAGTACCGCGGCTACGACTCGGCCGGCATCGCGGTGCTCGACGGGCATCACCTCGACATCCGGAAGGCCGCCGGCAAGCTCGGCATCCTCGTCGATGAGATCGCCGGCTGTCCACCGCACGGGACCACCGGCATCGGCCACACCCGCTGGGCCACCCACGGGGGGCCGACGACCATCAATGCCCATCCGCACACCGACCAGTCGGGCCGGATCGCGCTGATCCACAACGGCATCATCGAAAACGCCCCGGCGATCAAGCAGGCGCTGCTCGATCGCGGCCATGTCTTCAAGTCCGAAACCGACACCGAAGTGCTCGCGCACCTGGTTGGCGCCTTCTACGAGGGAAACCTCGAGGAAGCGGTGGCCTCGGCGCTGCGCGACGTCGATGGCGCGTACGGCATCTGCGTCGTGTCCACCGACGAACCCGACGTGCTCATCGTGGCGCGCAACGGCTCGCCGATCATTCTCGGCATCGGCGACGGCGAGAATCTCGTCGCCTCCGACCAGTCGGCGCTGGTCGAGCACACCCGGTCGGTCGTCTATCTCGACAATGGCGAGATGGCGATCCTCAAGGCTGACGGCTATCGCGTCCGCACCCTGACGTCGCGGCACGTCGACAAGCCGGTCAACCAGATCGAGTGGGACCTGGCGACGATCGAGCGCGGCGGCTTCGAGCACTTCATGCTCAAGGAGATTTTCGAGCAACCGGAGTCGGTCGAGAACACCATGCGCGGCCACCTCCTCGAGGAGACCGGCAACGTCCGTGTGTACGGCCTCAAGCTCTCCGATGAGCAGATCAAGGGGATCAAGCGGATCATCATCACCGCGTGCGGGACCTCGTGGCACTCGGGGCTGATCGGCAAGTACATGATCGAGGAAATGGCGCGGATTCCGACCGAGGTGGAGTACGCCTCGGAGTTCCGCTATCGCAACCCGATCGTGGATGCGCACACCCTGGTCATCGCGATCTCGCAGTCCGGCGAGACGGCCGACACGCTGGCGGCCCTGGGCGAAGCGAAGCAGCGCGGGGCCAGGACGCTCGGGCTCGTCAACGTGGTCGGGTCCACCATTGCACGTGAGGTCGATGGCGGCCTCTACCTGCGCTGCGGGCCGGAAGTCGGCGTGGCCAGCACCAAGGCGTTCACCTCGCAGGTGATGGCGCTCGCCATGGTGACGCTGCGGCTCGCCCGGCTGCGGGCGATGTCACTGCTCGATGGCCAGCGCTACATCCAGGCGATGCTGAAGCTGCCCAGCCAGATCCGCTCAATCCTCGACCGGGCGCCGGAAGTGGAGCTCCTCGCCGAGCGGTTCGCCAACGCGACCAACGCGCTCTACCTCGGTCGCGGCGTGAACTTTCCGGTCGCCCTCGAAGGGGCGCTCAAGCTCAAGGAAATTTCCTACATCCACGCCGAGGGCTATCCCGCGGCGGAGATGAAGCACGGCCCGATCGCGCTGATCGACGAGAACATGCCGGTGGTGGTGGTCGCACCGCGCGACGCGGTCCACGCCAAGATCGTCTCGAACATCCAGGAAGTCCGCGCGCGCGGCGGCAAGGTGATCGCGATCGTCAATGCCGGCGACGAGGAGATCTCGCGCCTCGCCGAGGCGACCTTCATCGTGCCGGTGACGCTCGACTTGCTCACGCCGGTGCTGACGATCATCCCGCTGCAGTTGTTCTCGTACTACGTCGCGGTCCGCCGGGGCTGCAATGTCGATCAGCCGAGGAACCTGGCGAAGTCGGTGACGGTCGAGTAACAGGAGAAGAGAGAGTGTGGGACCTCCCGCTTCTCCCTTCTCCCTTCTCCCTTCTCAATCCTACCATCTCCACCCCACGCCGATCTCCATCCCGCGTCGCCACCCCAGTCTTCTGACGTAGCCTCCCGGCAGCTCCTCCGCCGCAAAGACCGACGGACTGGCCGTCACCTCGCCACGCACGACGCCCTGCCATCGTCTGGTAATCGGCAATCCCACCTCGAGGGCGCCGCGCCCGGCCACGCGCCAGCGGGCGCCGTTGGCGTCGACGGCAAAGTCCCAGCGCTCCACCAGCAGGCCGAGTCCGGCGTGCAGTGTGGGTCGGCCGGCCACGCCGGCGAGGCGTCGTGCGCCTTCGACGCCCGCGCCCCAGGCGTGCAGCGCACCGCGGGTGACGATCGCGGTGCCCGGGCCCCGCAGGGTGAGATCAGCGCTGGTCCGCCGCAGCTCGACGGTGAGGCGACCGTGCCCGAGGTCGCGACCGATGGCGACGATGTCGCTGGTCGGACGGTCGGGAAGAAAGGACGGGTGATCGGGGCTGCTCTCATCACGTGAGTAACCGGACACCGCGGCGGTGCCGTGGAGCACCGTGAGGCGCCATTGCGCAGCCGCGGGGTGCAGGGGGACAAGGAGCAGCAGGGACATCCACAGGGTACGCATGCACCGCCTCCGACAGGGGGAGGCGGAAGGATCGCCGGGCGGTATCAACGCTCCCTCAACCATCTTCGGGACCGCGCGACGCTCGGCCACACCCGCCTGCCGCGATTACCTTCTTCGGCCATGCGCGTCATCCTGCAGCGAGTGTCGGAAGCCAAGGTCACGATCCACGGGGAGACTCGGGGAGCGATCGGTCGTGGCGTCATGGTCCTGGTGGGGTTTACGGCGGCGGACACCGAGGCCGAAGTGCAGTGGCTGGCCGACAAGATTGTCGGACTGCGGCTCTTCAGCGATGCCGAGGGGAAGATGAACCTCGATCTCGCGGCGGTGGGCGGGGCGATCCTGGTCATCTCGCAGTTCACCCTCTACGGCGACACCGCCAAGGGGCGGCGGCCCTCGTTCATCGACGCGGCGCGGCCGGAAATTGCGATTCCCCTCTATGAAGCCTTCCTCGCCGCCCTCACGGCTCGCGGCGCCACGGTCGCCTCCGGCGAGTTCGGGGCCGACATGCAGGTGACGCTCACCAATGACGGGCCGGTCACCCTCCAGCTCGAGCGGAACGCGGCATGATGCCCGCCCTGGTGCTTGCGTCCGCCTCACCGCGCCGGCGGCAACTGCTCGAGATGCTCGGCATCCCGCTGCTGGTGAGCGCCGCCGACGTGCTGGAGACGCCCATGCCGGGCGAGGACCCGCGGGCCTACACGCGTCGGCTTGCACGCGACAAGGCGCGCGCGGTGCCGGGGCGACTGGTGCTCGGTGCCGACACCACCGTGGTACTCGACGACCAGCTGCTCGAGAAACCGGTGGACGACGCCGACGCGCTCCGCATGCTGACGGCGCTGCAGGGGCGCACCCACACCGTGGTCACCGCCATCTGCCTGATCGCCGATGCGGTCGAGCGGGTCGCCATCGACGAAACCCGCGTCACGTTCCGTCCGTGCAGCGAAGACTTCCTGCGCGACTACATCGCCACGGGCGAGCCGCTCGACAAGGCGGGGGCGTATGGCATCCAGGGCTGGGGCGCTGCGCTGGTGGAACGGATCGACGGCGATTTCTTCGGGGTGATGGGGCTGCCGGTGAGGCTGGTGCTGCAGCTGCTGGAGGAGGCGGGGTTTCCGTATCGGTTTGCGAGATGCGAGCTGAGTAGTCCTCGGCAAGGGTCATCCTGAGCGAAGCGAAGGATTCGCGTGGCGGGTCTTCGGTGAAGCTCGACCACGCAAACCCTTCGCTTCGCTCAGGGCGACTCCGTGAAATCTCGATCATCGATGGGCGATAGCTCGCCCCAGCGCCGCCAGCACCGCCCCCGCCTTCGCCGCCGTTTCCTTGAACTCCGTGTCGGGCACCGAATCGGTCACCAGTCCCGCGCCGGCCTGCACGCTGGCCGTGTCGCCCGAAAAAACCACCGTGCGGATCGCGATCGCGGTGTCGAGCGTGCGCGCGCCGAAGCCGACGTATCCGACCGCACCGGCGTAGGGACCGCGCCGCGTCGGCTCGAGTTCATCGATGATCTGCATGGCGCGCACCTTGGGGGCGCCGCTCACCGTCCCGGCCGGGAAGGCCGCGGCGAGGGCATCGAGGGCGTCGAGTCCGGCGCGCAACTGTCCGCGCACTTCGCTCACCAGGTGCATCACGTGGGAGTAGCGCTCCACCACCATCTGCTCCACCACGCGCACCGACCCGTATTCCGCCACGCGACCGACATCATTCCGGCCCAGGTCCACCAGCATCAGGTGCTCGGCCACTTCCTTGGGATCGGCGCGCAGCGAGGCCTCGTGTGCGGCATCCGCCTCGGGCGTCATTCCGCGCGGTCGGGTTCCGGCGATCGGCCGCAGGGTGATTTCGTCGTGGACGACCCGCACCAGCACCTCGGGTGAGGCGCCGGCGATGGTGAGGTCGCCGAGCCGGAGGAAATAGCAGTACGGCGCCGGGTTGAGGGCGCGCAGCCAGCGATAGGTCAGGAACGGATCCGGCGCGGGTCGCACGTCGAGCCGTCGCGACAGCACGATCTGGAAGGCATCGCCGGCGGCGATGTACGCCTTGCAGCGATCGACATCGGCGCGGAAGCGCGCATCGGCGTACGGCGAGGTGGCCGCCGCGACGCGCACGCCCGGCTTCAGCGCCAGCGGAGTCAGGGTGTTCGGCGCAGCCAGCCGCGCGAGCCAGCTCGCCATCTGCGCTTCGGCCGCGGCGATCCGCCGAACGAGTTCGCCGTCGGTGAGGTCGGGTGACACCGTGACGTTGGCGATGACGGTGGCACGATGGAAGAGGTTGTCGAGCACCAGCAGGGTGTCCACCACCATCACCACCGCATCGGGTAGCGCGCGATCGTCGCGGGGGGCATGGGGGAGCGATTCGATCGTCCGCACCACATCGTACCCCCAGAAGCCGACCGCGCCCCCGGTGAACGGGGGCAAGCCGGCGACTTCCAGCGAGCGATCGGTGCGCAGCAGCTCGGCCAAGTGAGCGAGGGGCGCCTCCTGGTGTTCCTTCCCCATCCACGACCCATCGTCCAGGAGTCGCTGGACCCGGCGGCCGTGGTAGCGATACACCGCGGCCGGTTCGGTGGCGAGGAACGAGTAGCGGGCCCAGCGCTCGCCGCCCTCGAGCGATTCGAGCAGGAAGCCGTAGGCGCCGCGATGCAGCTTGGCGAATGCGGAGACCGGCGTGTCGCCGTCGAGCACGACTTCGCGCGTCAGCGGGACCCGGGTGCATCCCTGCCGGGCAGCGTCGCGACACCGCTGGAAGGTGTCGCTCATCGGGGCGTGGCGAGGAGGTAGATGGCCGAGGCATCGATGGCGAACCGCACCATGTCGGCCGCGGGCCGATCGGTCTTCAGGAACTGGAGCCGGCCATCGGGCAGTGTGCGCGCCGCCGCGAGCATCCCCTCAAAGCGTCCGGCACTGCCGAACTTGGCCAGCGCACTGCTGGGCGCCTGGAAGTGGACCGCATAGGAGAGCGTGACACGGGCCCCGGCACCGAACACGTCGGGGGTAAGCACTTCGACGCCGGCCCGGCCGGGCACCGGGCGCAGGATCACCTGCGCCATCGCACCCGACTGCGGCTTCAGGGCGCCGGGTCCGAACTCGATGATGGCGAAGATCGCGTTGTCGGGGGGGCCATGCCGCATGATGATGGTCCGGCCGGAGTTCGCCGCGAAGGTGACGGTGGTATCCGACGGGGTGGTTCCGGCGAGTTCGGCCAACCAGACGCGATCCACCGCCAGTGGCGGATTGCGATACAGGGTCGCCCCCGGCAGCGGCCCGCCCGGATCGATCAGGGTGTTGCGATGGCACGCCGTGGTCGTCACGAGAGCGAGCGACAGGGCGGCGAACGGGCGCAGGAAAGTGGTCACGACGCTCACAATGATCGGGGACCGGTGATGCCGGGCTCAGGGGACGAATCTAAGGGGATGGTGCGGTGCCGGGTGTGGCGGCTGCGTGCGGCGTCCGATCATCTTGCAGGCATGCTCGGGGAGGCGTCTGGAATGCGGTGGGTGGCAGGCATGACGCTGGGCGCCCTGCTGGTGGCGGCGCGGCCGGTTGCGGCACAGCAGTGGGCACCGGGGACCAGCATCGACCTGGTGCGCCGGGCCGCTGCGCAGCGATCGTCGCGCGATGCCGACTCGGCCTTCACCAACTGGCATGCCCGTGCGCACGGCATCGTGCGCTTCACCTCCCTCACCGGCGATGCGCCCAACCAGATCGAGCGCGTCCTGCGCGCCGACGAACTGCGCGTGGACGTCTTCGGCGCCTGGCCGGGCCGCACCAAGCAGGTGATCGTCGCCTGGCGCGACACCTCGTTCCTTCCCAACACCATGCGGTATCACCGCGACCATCTCGGCATCGTCGCCAACGACTTCGGCGGCACCATCCGGATCGGCGACGGCGACGAGGTGCGTGATCTCATCCACCCGCTTTCCGTGCCCGGGCTGGAGCATTATCGCTTCGCGATTGGCGACACCATCGTGATCGCCACGGCCCGGGACCGCGTGCGCGTGGTGGCCGTGTCGGTGCGGCCGGCCGACGCCAACGCAGCGGGCGTCGTCGGCACGCTCTACCTCGATGTCGATCGCGCGGCGCTGGTGCGCTTCCGCTTCACCTTTACGCCGGCCTCGTATCGCGACGCGACCGTCGCCGACCTCACCGTCACCCTCGAGAATTCGCTGCGCGAAGGCGCCCGCTGGCTGCCGTGGCGACAGTCGATCGCCATCCGGCGCGGGAGCCCGCTGCTCGAGCTGCCGTGGCAGACCGTCATTCGCGGCGACTGGGAAATCGACGACTACGCGCAGGACGCCTTGCCGCCGTTCGATCGTTTCACGGGGGCGCCCATCGACGGCCTGCGTCGCCCGGCGCCCGGCGCCACCTGGGATGGGCCACTTGCCGGGTTGCTCACCACCATGCCGGCGAACGACGCCGACATCGAGCGGGCACAGCGCGACGCTCGCCTTGCCCTCGGCCGCTCTCTCGACGGATTGCCGGGGCTGCGCTTCTTCGGTCGCGGTCTCGGCGACTTCCTCCGCATCAATCGTGTCGAGGGCGTCACCCCCGGCTTTGGCCTCCGACTGGCGCTTGGCGCGGCCGTGACCGCGCGCGGTCAGGCCGGCATCGGGTTGTCGGATCATCGCGTGGTGGGACAGGTCGAGCTCACGCGCGCCTACCGCCAGGGGACGATCACGCTCTCTGCGGGCCGGGTGATCCAGGACGTGGGCGATGTGCCGGTGATCAGCAGCATGGTCAACTCGCTCGCCACGGTGTTCGCTGGTCGCGATCACGGCGACTACACCCTCATCGAACACGCCGGGGTGCGGCTGGCCACCACGCTGTCGGGCGGCAATCTCACGCTGGAGGCGGGACGCGAGTGGTCACGCTCGGTCGCCGCGGCGTTCGTCGCACTCGACGGGACGATGCGGCCCAATCCCGCGCTGGGTGTCGGTGCTGCGACGGTCGGTCGTCTCGCGTTCTGGCATCGCAACGCCGCCGGCGACGGGTGGGCGGTCGGCGTTGACGGCGGGCGCGCGGGGTCGTCGTGGGGTCGCGCGACCATCGGGGGGCAGGGAACCCTGCCGATCGGCCACGACGCGCTGGTCTTCCAGGCCGATCTTGGTGCCGGCACGGCCGACCTCCCGGCATATCGCTCGTTCGTGCTTGGTGGCTGGGGATCGCTGGTTGGCGTGCCGGATCGGTCGATTGGCGGGCGGCGCAGCGCTCGCGCCGAGCTGGCGTGGGCGATGCCGGTATCGATCGGCATGCCGCCGCTGGCGAACCCCCTGCGCCTCCGCCTGCCCAGCGCGTTGTCCCTGGTGGCAGGTGCTGCGATCGCGGGCGGACCGATGCCCGGGCTGCCCTGGCAGGCGTCCGGGCGAATCGAGGCGGCGGCAGGGTTGCGGCTCGACCTCTGGGGCCGCTTGGTCCGACTGGAGAGCGGCTTCGCGCTCCGGACTGGTCGGGTCGCGTTCACTGTTGACCTGCACCCGGACTGGTGGCGCTATTTCTGAGGCCTGTGCCCGCGAGCGCCGCTCCGCGCAACCAGGTTGGCCCCTGCTCCGCTCGCCGTCTACCTTTCGCGGCGCGATGGGGCGATGACAGCTCCCGATCCCCTGGGTGGTGCTGGTGATGCATGACGTATAACGACGACTGGCTTGCTGCGATCATCTCGCCCCTGCTGTCGGAAGGGGCGCTCGAGCCGCTGCGTGCTGAAGGCGACATGAAGGGCTCGCTCTGGGAGCGGGTGATCGACATGCGCCTGCTGCCGGAGGCCGAGATCCTCGCCGCCCTCTCGGCGCGATGCCGCCTGCCCGTCGCCGACCTTTCTGCCGCGACCCAGGCAGCCCTTGACGCAGTGCCGGAATCGCTGGCGCGGCGACACCTGCTGATTCCGCTGCAGGTGAGCGACGCGCTGCTCGAGGTGGCCACCTCCAATCCGTTCGATATCGGCGCCGAGCAGTCACTGGCGTTTGCCACCGGGCGGGAGGTCAGGGTCTCGCTGGCCTCGCCGCCCCGCATTCGCGCGAAACTCGACGAGCTGTATGGCAAGGAGCGCCGCGGCAGCGTGGCCGAGCTGCTCGTGGGCATGGAGAATGTCGATCTCACGGCGATCGAAGAGGATGTCGAGGATCTCGACGTCGCGGCGGTTGAGGTCGAGGCGAGTTCTCGGCCGATCATCAAGCTGGTCGACGTGCTGCTCCACGACGGCATCACGTCGCGGGCGAGTGATATCCATATCGAATCGGCCGAGGCGGCCGTCCTGGTGCGCTACCGCATCGATGGCGTGCTGCGGCAGGCGATGACCATCCCGCGCAAGGCCGGCATTCCGCTAATCTCGCGCATCAAGATCATGTCCGGGCTCGACATCGCCGACCGCCTGCGGCCGCAGGATGGCCGCGCACGGGTATCCGTCGGTGAAGCGCCGATCGACCTGCGCATCTCCACGCTCCCGGCGCAGCACGGCGAAAAGGTCGTCATCCGCATCCTGAATACCCAGCAGACGATGCTGTCACTCGATTCCCTCGGTCTCTACGAGGACGACCGCGATGTCATCAAGCAACTGCTGACGAACAAGGAAGGGGTGATTCTCTGCACCGGGCCGACCGGTTCCGGCAAGACCACCACCCTCTACGCCTGCATCAAGCAGATCCAGGCCGAGGGGATCAACATCGTCACGGTGGAAGATCCGGTCGAATACCGGCTTGGCAAGAACATCGTGCAGGTGCAGACCAACGAAAAGGCGGGGCTCACCTTTTCGACCGCGCTCCGCTCCATCCTGCGGCAGGATCCCGATATCGTCCTGGTCGGCGAAATCCGCGACCTCGAGACGATGCAGATCGCCATTCAGGCGTCGCTGACCGGCCACCTGGTGCTGTCGACGCTGCACACCAACGACGCGCCGAGCACGGTGACCCGCCTCGTGGACATGGGATTGGAGGCGTTCAAGCTCGGCGCCTCCTTGCGGGGCGTCGTGGCGCAGCGCCTGATGCGGCGGCTCTGTCCGGTGTGCCGCACGCCGATGGCCCATGCCGACCTGCCCGCGCGCATCCAGCCGTTCATCCCCAAGAAGGCGACGCTCTGGAAGCCCGTGGGCTGTGGCCAGTGCACCCAGACCGGCTATCGCGGGCGCTTCTCGATCGTCGAGATCCTGGTGATGAGCGTCGAGCTGGAGCGGCTCGTCGGTGCCAACGCGATGGCCAACGAACTGGCCGAGGCGGCCCAGTCCGAGGGGATGCGCACCCTCTTCGATTGCGCGATCCGCCACGCGATCGAGGGCGACACCTCCGTCGATGAAGTCCTGCGTGTCACGGACATTCCCCTCGAGGGGCAGGCGCGCACGCGCGGGCTGGCGTTGCCGCAGAACCGTCCGCGGCCCAAGGGGAAGGGGCGCTCGGCCGTGCGCGAGCCGGTCGAGCCGGTGGTGGAGCTGGCGGAGTCCACCGATCAATTGCTTGAGGACATCGAGCTGGTCGACGAAGGGCACGTCGAGACGAACGCGCCGGGGGAAGGCACCAAGGCGACCGTGTTGCTGGTCGAAGACGAGGACCAGCTCCGGCGGGTGATGCGCGACCTGCTCGAGGCCGAGGGCTACCTGATCTTTGAAGCGCGCGACGGATCGGAGGCGTTCGAGCAGATGGATCGCCACAATCCCGATATCGTGCTCCTCGACCTGAACCTGCCGAATGTCGACGGCTTCACGGTGCTGACCCAGCTGCGCTCGCGCACGCAGACGGCCGACCTGCCGATCCTCGTCGTCTCCGCGCGCGGGGATGAGGACAACGAGGTGCGCTCGCTGCGCCTCGGTGCGACCGACTTCATCTCCAAGCCGTTCCGCCCGCGCGCCCTGGCCGCCCGCATCGAGATCGCGCTGCAGCGCCGTCGCCCATGACCCTGGCTGGGCCCGCCCGTCCGCTCGGCCGCTGGCTTGCGCTCTGGGCCGCGATGCTCCTTACCCTGATCGTGATCGGCGGCGCCACCCGCCTCACCGAAAGCGGCCTGTCTATCACCGAGTGGAAGCCGGTCACCGGGGTTATTCCGCCGATCGGTGCCGAGCAGTGGAACGACGCCTTCACCCAGTACCGCCAAATCCCGCAGTACGCCGCGATCCACGCCGGAATGACCCTGGCGCAGTTCCAGCGGATCTTCCTCTGGGAATACACCCACCGTCTCTGGGCACGCCTCGTCGGCCTCGCGTTCGCGATTCCGCTGGTGGTCTTCCTGGTGCGCGGGATGGTGCCACGCGGAATGGGCCGCCGGCTCTGGTTGCTGCTCATCCTGCTCGGGGCGCAGGGCGCGCTGGGCTGGTTCATGGTCTCGAGCGGGCTCAGCGCCCGCACCGAGGTGAGCCAGTACCGGTTGGCGGCACACCTCGCGGCCGCGCTGCTGATCTATGGCGCCACGGTCTGGACCGCGGCGGATTTCCTGGCGCGGCCGCGCGCCAGGCTGACCCCGGATGAACGTGTGCTGCGGCGCGGGGCGTGGGCAATCACCGTGCTGACCGTGCTGACCGCCATCGCCGGCGCCTTCGTCGCCGGCCTGCGGGCCGGGCGGGTGTTCAACACCTTTCCCCTGATGGGCGACCAGGTCGTCCCAGCCGGATATGGCGCCTTCTCCCCGTGGTGGCGCAACCTGTTCGAGAATCCCGGCGCGGTGCAGTTCGACCACCGCCTGCTCGCCATTGTGACGGTGCTGTCGATCCTGGGGTTGTGGTGGCGGGCGCGCCACCAGGCACTCTCGCCTCTCACGCGACGCCTGCTGGGGTGGCTGGCGGTCGCGGGACTGCTGCAGCTGTCGCTCGGCATCGCGACCCTGCTGCTCATGGTGCCGGTGGTTCTGGGGGTGGTGCACCAGGGCATGGCCGTCCTGCTCTTCACCAGTGCCTTGCTGCTGCTGCACGCCCTGCGGCGGCCCGAGGACGAGCCAGGCCGCTGACCGAGACGGACCGTCAGTCGCTCGCGCGGTGGTCCGGCACGCGGTAGGTGCTGGTGGCGTCGGGCGGTGCATTCGGCTTGACCCGGACCGACCTCGCCGGGATCCCGACATGGACGTGGTAGGGCCGCACGTCCTTGGTCGCGAGGGCACTGGCGCCCACCATACTGTTGCGTCCCACCCGTACGCCCGCCAGCACGGTGGCGTGATAGGTGACGCGCACGTCGTCCTCGAGCACGGTGGGGAGCAGGGTCACGTCCTTCTGCTCGACGATGCTGTGGGTGTGCGAGTAGATGTTGGCGTAGTCCGAGATGGACACCCGGTCCCCGAGCGTGATCCCGCCGCGATCGTCGAGGAGCACATGGCGGTGCACCACGACGTCATCGCCGGCTTCGAGCTGGTAGCCGTAGGAAAATTCGACGTGCTGGAAGCACTTGAAATTCTTGCCCACGCGCCCGAGAATGTGCGGCGCCAGCACCCGCCGGAACTCCACCCCCAGGTCGACGTTCTGCCCGCCGATCGGCAGCCGGTCGAACGAGTACCAGAGCCAGAGCAGCGGCTTGACGCGGGCGAAACGCGCCACGTCGACTTCGTGGTAGTACTCGGGTTCGAGCGTGATGTGGCGCGGATCGAGGGCGTCCAGCGCGAGTCGGCTCGCCATCGGGAGCGAAGCGTCCTGGTGGCGTTCCACCCAGAGCCCCTGGCCGGGATAGGCCAGCTCGAACAGCGTCTCGCGGGTGAGGACATTCCAGTCGGCGCCCGGCGCGGCGAGGCGGGCGGCGAGATCAGCCAGCCAGCTGTCACGAAGCTGGCGCGCCCCGGCCGGGAGGTCGAGTTGGCGAAGCGGATAGAACGGCATGGTCAGTCCTGCTTTATGCTGTCGACGGCGGGGCGGGTTGAGGCCAGGATGCGTGAGCGTTCGGTGTCGAGGCGCGCCAAGCGCTGCCCCCAGTCGGTGCTGTTCGCCTCGGCGTAGCTGGCGACAAAGGACTCCCGCACCGGCAGTTCATGATCGAAGAGCACCAGCCCGATGGCGGCCGAGCGGACGTCGAGTTGGTCGTTCCCGAACGCCGCGGAGAGCGGTACCACCCCAATGGACCGCCACAACTGGCCGCGCACTGAGATAGTCAACAACTGCGGGTCGAAGCGTGTTCCCGGCGCGAGGGCGTGGAAGGTCACCAGGGCGATGCCCGGGGCGCGCAGGCCTCGCAGGGCGGCCACCGAATCGATCCGCGCGGCTTCGGACTGCCGCAGGGCGTGGAGCGACTGGGCCGCGTCGGGGGCGAGGAGCCGCACCACTCGTTCATCCAGCGGCACGAAGCGGATCGCCAGGGTGCCCCGGCTCCACGACAGGGCGAGGTCGTCCTGGCGGAGGCGGCCGCGATCGAGCGGCAAACCATCGGCGGCCACCGTGTCGCGCTGCTGGGCCACGGTCGGTCCGGCCATGATGGCGAGGAGCGCGAGCGCCAGCAGGGCGAGCCGATGCGTCATGTCATCCCTCCGGCCGCGGAGAGCAGGGATTCGGCCAGCTCGTTGATGCCGAGCTTGTCGCGGGTGCTGACAATCTGGATCTGTTCGAGGTCGACGCCAAGCTCCCGGGCCCGCTCGGCGGCGGCCTTGCCCCGCTGGGCGTAGGGGAGCTTGTCGGCCTTGGTCAGCACCACCAGCACCGAGCGGCCGGCCTGGGTCAGGAATCCCTGGAACTCCGCGTCGTCGGCCGAGGGCGGGTGCCGGATGTCGAGCAGCCAGACCACGCCGCTGAGCGACTCGCGCTCGCGCAGCAGTTTCTCGAGCATCACGCGGTACGCGGCACGGCTGCTGCGGTCGGCCTTGGCGAAGCCATAGCCCGGCAGGTCGAGCAACCAGAAGGTCGGCAGCCGATAGGCATTCATCAGCTGCGTCTTGCCCGGGGTGGCGCTGACGCGCGCCAGCGGGCGCCCGACCAGGGCGTTGAGGAGCGAGGACTTGCCCACGTTGGACCGTCCCACGAAGGCGAACTCCGGGGCGGCGGGCTCGAGGGCGCGCAGGACGTCAGGAAAGCTCCCGACCAGTTCGATCGGGACGGTGGCGAGCGGTGATGCCGCTGCAGCCTCGGGAGTGACGATCAGGCTTCCTTCTTCTGTCGCGCCCGTTCGGTCACGATCATCGGTGAGACTCCCTGGGTGACGGCTTCAGGCGTGATGATGACCTCGCGCACGTCGTGACGCGACGGCAGGTCGAACATGATGTCGGTCATCATGCTCTCGAGGATGGCTCGCAGTCCGCGCGCCCCGGTCTGGCGGGTGATCGCCTTGCGGGCGATGGCGCGGAGCGCTTCCGGATTGAAGGTGAGCCCGACGTCCTCGAGGGCAAAGAGGCGCTGGTACTGCTTGGTGAGCGCGTTGCGCGGCTCGACCAGGATGCGTACCAGGGCGTCCTCGTCGAGCGTCTCGAGCGGCACCATCACCGGCAGGCGCCCGACCAGCTCGGGGATCAGGCCGAACCGCAGGAGGTCGTCCGGCTCGGCCAGCGCGTAGGGGTGCTTCTCGTCATAGGCCACCGCGCCTTCGGTGGAGAGCTCGCTGGCGAAGCCGATCCGCTGCCGGCCCAGCCGCGACTCCACGATCTTCTCGAGGCCGTCGAACGCCCCGCCGCAGATGAAGAGGATGTCGCGGGTGTTGATCTGGATGTATTCCTGCTGCGGGTGCTTGCGGCCGCCCTGCGGCGGCACCGAGGCGATGGTGCCCTCGAGGATCTTCAGCAGCGCCTGCTGCACCCCTTCACCGGAGACGTCGCGCGTGATGCTCGGGTTTTCCGACTTGCGGGCGATCTTGTCGATCTCGTCGATGTAGACGATGCCGCGCTCGCACTCCGACACGTTGAAGTCGCCGGCCTGCAGCAGCCGCACCAGGATGTTCTCGACATCCTCGCCGACATATCCCGCTTCGGTGAGCGTGGTGGCGTCGGCAATCGTGAACGGCACGTCGAGGATCCGGGCGAGCGTCTGGGCCAGCAGCGTCTTGCCGGTGCCGGTCGGTCCCAGGAGCAGGATGTTCGACTTCTCGAGCTCCACTTCGGAGCTGTCGCGCGGGCCGGCGTTGATGCGCTTGTAGTGATTGTAGACCGCCACGGCGAGGGCGCGCTTGGCGCGCTCCTGGCCGACCACATACTGGTCGAGGGTGTCCTTGATTTCCTGCGGCGCGGGGACGGGGCGCTGTGCCTCGGTCGTCTCGCGCTCTTCGTCCTCGGCGAGAATCTCGTTGCAGAGCGTGATGCACTCGTTGCAGATGTAGACCGACGGGCCGGAGATGAACTTCCGGACCGAGTCCTTGCTCTTGCCGCAAAAGCTGCAACGCAGGTGCTTGTCGTTCGACATTGCCGATTCCCGCTGCTGGAGTCCGGCCGGGTAGGTTCAGGGAACCTGTGCCCCGGGGCCGGACTGGTCAAGCATCAGCCTGGTGAGTCCAGGCCCTTCCGCGGTGCGAAGACGGTGTCCACCAGCCCGTATTCCTTCGCCTCCTCGGCACTCATGAAGCGGTCCCGTTCCATGTCGCGCTCGATCCGTTCCACCGGTTGTCCGGTGTGCTTCGCGTACAGCTCGTTCATCCGGCCGCGAAGGTAGAGGATCTCCTTCGCCTGGATCTCGATGTCGGCGGCGGACCCCTGAGCCCCGCCGGACGGCTGGTGCATCATGATGCGGGAGTGCGGCAGCGCGGCGCGCTTCCCTTTGGTCCCCGCGGCCAGCAGGAACGACCCCATCGAGGCGGCCATCCCCATGCAGATGGTGTTGATCGGCGCCCGCAGGTGCTGCATGGTGTCGTAGATCGCCATGCCGCTGGACACCTGTCCGCCGGGAGAATTCAGGTAGAGGTAGATGTCCTTCTCGGGATTGTCGGCCTCGAGAAAGAGCAGCTGCGCGATGATGATGTTCGCCACGTCGTCGTTGATGCCGGCGCCCAGAAAGACGATCCGGTCCATCAGCAACCGCGAGAAGATGTCGTACTGCCGCTCACCGCGCGACGAGCGCTCGATGATGGTCGGCGGGTAGATCGATGCGAACGTCACGCAGTGACCTCATGCACGGTGGACTGGCTCAGGAGCCAGGTGAAGGTCTTTTCCTCGGTCAACGCACGCTCCAGCTCGCCCAGCCGCTTGGCCTGCTCCAGCGAGGCATAGAGCTTCCCCGGTTCGGTCCCCCGGGCAGCCGCCATTTCGGCGATCCGGGCGTCGAGATCCGACTCTGTTGCTTGCAGGTTCTGGGCCGTGGAAACGGCTTCGAGCACCAGTTCCCGACGAACTTGAGATTCCGCTATCGTCTGGAACGAGGTGGCGAACGTTTCAAACTGAGCTTCCTCGATCCGGTAGGCTTCGGCATAGGCGTGGACCAGCCGATGGACCAGCGATTGTGGGGCGGGGACATTGTTGGCCTCTGCCAGCTGCTTGATCAGCTGTTCCCGCATCCCCTGTTCCGCCGTCCGGTTGGCTTCGGCGGCCAGGTCGGTCCGGACCGCAGCCTCGAGGGCCGCCACCGAGTCGAATTCGCCAACCTCCCGTGCCAGGGCGTCATCGAGGAGGGGCAGGGCTTGCTCCTTCACCTCATGCAGGGTGATCCGCACCTTGCGGGACGTCCCGCGGCGGCTCTCCTCGGCGTGGTCGTCAGGGAAGCGGACGTCGGCGTCGACGGTTTCGCCGGGGCGCAGCGCCATGATCCGGTCCTCCAGCTCCGGGATCGCCGATCCCTGGCCGAGTACCAGTGAGTGCGGTTTTCCGGCGGCCGGTTCCTTCCCCTCTTCGAGTGTCTCCACGGTTACGGAGACGAGGTGGCCGGGCTTGGGCTGCACGCCGTCGAGCGGGTTCCAGGTGGCCCGCTGCTCCCTGACGTGCTCGAGCTGCTCGCGGACCATCTCCTCGGTCACCCGGGGCACGGTCCGCTCGACGGTGAAGCCGCCGGTGGTGCTCAGGGTGATCTGCGGCCGGACCTGGATCATCAGGTCGAAGGTCAGCGGCTGGCCGGCCTCGAAGGCCACGTTGCGGATCTGCGGCTCGGCCACCGGCTTGAGGCCGGACTCGTCGAGGATCTTCTGCCAGCTCTCACGCAGCGATTCCTCGAGGATCCACTGGCGAATTTCCGATTCGAAGCGACGGCGCACCACTGCCTCGGGGGCATGGCCCTTCCGGAAGCCGGGAAGGCGGGCCTGGCGGGCATACTGCCGCACCGCTTTGCGCTCCGCGGCTGCCAGGCTCTCCACCGGCACCGACACGTGGAGGGAGCGGGAGGCAACGTCCTCGGCGGTGGTCTCGTAGGTAATTTCAGTCATAGCCATGAAACCTATCCGCCGCGTGTCCCGACGGTCAATTCCGGCAGGGTTCTTGACTTGGGGACGGACGCCCTGATTTCGGCCGCCGGCGACCCCAAAAGACCCCGATTTTCCTGCCCCCGGATGCCTGAAAACTCCTTCATAATCACTTCATCTTTTCTTCACATTTGGCGGGATAGGATCGTACACTGTCCGTTTACGTGTACTCGTGAGCGTACGTCATGACGCACCGTAACATGTCCCGCCTCCGCCCCGCGCAGGATGTCCGCCCGGTCACTGAATTCCGGGCGAACGCCTCAGCTTTCCTCGAACAGATCCGCAGCACCAAGTGCACGGTGATCCTCACTCAGCATGGTCGCAGTGCTGCGGTGCTGCTTGATCCGGCGGTCTACGAGGACCTCCTGAGTGAACTGGCGCATCTGCGCGAGATGCAGGCGACCGAACAGCCTGTGCCCTCCATCGTTCCCGTTGTCGAACCCCCGAAGAGCCTGGCCGAGCCATCCAGCTCGCGCCTCCTCGAGTGAGGATGCTCACCCCGTGACTGCCACCACGTCCGCCACCATTGTCCCGACCAAGCCGCGCGTCCGGCGACTGCCCGAGCACACCCTCGAGATCGTCTCCGACTCCGGGGAAGGCGCCCAGAAGTGCGGCCAGATCTTCGGCGCGGTCTGCGCCAAGATGGGTAACGGCGTCTGGACCGTTGAGATCATTCCGGCCGAGATCCAGCCGCCGCCGCGGATTCCCGAAGGCGCCAGCGGCTTCCGGATTCGCATCGGCGAACGACCGGTGACCAATTGGGGCGATTCGACCAACCTCGTCGTCGCCTTCAACGAGCAGGTCTTGCTGGCCCGGCATCGGTTGGAGGCATTGGCGCCTGACGCCGTGCTGCTGGTCGAGGACAAGTGGGCCAGCGACGAGGACGCGGACATTCGCGCCGCCTGGGAAGCCGGGATGGCCGAGCTCTCGGGCCAGCACTACCGCATCATCCCGGTGCCGATGGAGGTGGAGTGCCTCACCCTCGTCGACAATCCCCGCAAGGGGAAGAACATGTTCGCGCTCGGAATGCTGGCGTGCATTTACACCAGCGACATGGCGCGCATCAAGGAGCAGATCGCCGAGACCTTCCGCAAGAAGAGTGAACAGGTCTACGAACAGAACGTCGCCCTGCTCATGCTCGGTTACGCCTGGGCTGAAGCGCACATCGACTTCCGCATCGAGGTGCCGCCAGCACCGGTCACCGAGCCACTGATCGTGATGAACGGCAACGAGGCGCTGGGTCTCGGGGCGGTCGCCGCCGGGATGGAGCTCTGCGCGATGTATCCGATCACCCCGGCGACCTCGGTGTCGCACTACCTGAGCGAAGTGTTCGAACGCTTCGGCGGCGTGGTGCACCAGGCGGAGGATGAGATCGCCGCCGTGGGCGTGGCGATCGGCGCATCCTACGCCGGCAAGGTGGCGCTCACCGTGACGTCGGGGCCGGGGCTTGCGCTCAAGACGGAGTTCCTCGGCCTGGCCGTGATGACCGAGATGCCGCTGGTGCTCATCGATGTGCAGCGCGGCGGTCCCAGCACGGGGCTGCCGACCAAGGTGGAGCAGTCGGACCTGCTCGCGGCGATGTACGCCAGTCCCGGCGACTCCCCGCACGTGGTCCTGGCGCCTGCCACGATCGAAGAGTGCTTCCATGTCATGATCACCGCGCGCCGGATCGCCGAGGCATTCCGCACCGTGGTGATGGTGCTCAGCGACGCCAACCTCGCCACCGGTGTGACGCCGTTTCCCCGGCCGAAGCTGGATGCCCGCTGGCAGGCGGCTCCGCTCGACCTGCCGCCGGTCGCCGCCGGACAGCACGCCTACGACTGGAACGAGGAGACCGGGCTTTCCCCGCGGATCATTCCTGGGCAGCCGGGCGGGGCCTACACCGTCACCGGTCTCTCACACGACAACCGCAGCAAGGTGGCCTACAGCTCGGGCGTGCATCAGCACAGCTCGGCGATGCGCAGCCGCAAGCTGGCCGTGCTGCAGAACATGCTGACGCCACCGCCGGTGTACGGGGACGACCAGGGCGACCTGCTGCTGGTCGGCTGGGGGAGCACCAAGGGCGCGATCGAGGAAGCGGTGGATCGGGCGAAGCGCGAGGGGATGCGGGTTTCATCGGTGCACCTGCGCTTCCTCTCGCCCCTTGAGCCGGGCCTGAAGGCGATCTTCGCGAAGTTCAAGAAGGTCTGCACGGTGGAGATCAACTACAGCGATGAACTGGGTGACCCGTTCATCACGGAGGAGAACCGTCGCCGCGGGCAGCTGAGCTGGCTGTTGCGCGCGACCACGCTCGTGGACGTCGATTGCTGGACCCGGGTCCCGGGCGAGCCGTTGCGTCCCGGATCCATTGTGGATGCCATTCGCGAGCGGATGCCGCGGGGAGGTGCAGCATGACAATCGCCTGCGGGCTCCTGCCGGTCCTGCAGCCGGACGAGCACGATGCCGAGTACGAGCTGAGTGACTACGAGGGCGCGCGCGCGCGCTGGTGCCCCGGTTGCGGCGATCATTCGGTCCTGACCGCGGTGCAGCGGCTGCTGACCGCCGAGCAGCTCACCCCGGAACAGACGGTGTTCGTCTCGGGCATCGGCTGCTCAAGCCGGTTTCCGCATTATCTCAAGACCTACGGCTTCCACGGCATCCATGGCCGCGCGCTGCCGGTGGCGACCGGCGTCAAGCTGAGCCGTCCCGACCTCACGGTCTTTGTTGTCATGGGCGATGGCGACTGCACGTCGATCGGTGCGGCGCACTGGATCCACGCCCTGCGCTACAACATCAACATGACGGTCCTCCTCCTCGACAACGGCATCTACGCGCTGACGAAGAAGCAGACCTCACCGACCACCCCGCAGGGATTTCCCAGCAACACGCAACCGAACGGGAGTCGGCTTCCGTCGCTCAATCCGCTCACGGTGTCGCTGGGCGTGACCAACGCCTCGTTCGTGGCCCAGACCGCCGAGTGGGCCCCGGCGCACCTCTATGCCACGCTGCGAGAGGCCTATCACCATCGCGGCCTGAGCTTCGTGCGCATCCTGCAGCGGTGTCCGGTGTACTCCGCGGCCGTCTACCAGGCGGCGGTGCAGGACCCCGCCCGCATTGCGTTGCTGACCCACGACGACGGCGTGGTGGTGCCTGATCTCGAGAAGATCTACAAGACCCAGGTCGCGCACGATCCGCATGATCTCGACGCGGCGCGCCGAATCGCCGAGAGCACCGACCACATCCACCTCGGTGTGCTGTTCCGCGATCCGTCGCGGCCGCGCTACGAAGACCTCCTGCGCGTGGCGCCGCGCACCGCCGACGAGCGGATCACCCTGATGGAAGCGGAGCTGGATCGCTATGCCGTCTGACGCGCGCTTTGCCCTGGCCACGGCGGCCATGGAGCGGCCGATCGCCGAATTTCGCGCGATCATTCAACGCGCCCTCGCCCTCGCCGAAGCGTTCCTCGCGGAGCAGGCCGCCGACAGCAGTCAGCAGGCCGGTCGCGCCGGGATTGCACTGGGACAATTTGCAGCCGGCCGGGTGGACGCGGCGCGGTTCGCCACGCTCTTCCCCGCGGTGCCGCCGGTGTCCCCCGCGGCGGTGGCCGCGCTCACTCGTGCCAGCGCCACGCTGCGCGCGATCGCCGAGCGCGGCACGGATGCCTTCCTGATCGCTCTCCCCACGGGCGGCCGACTGGGTGCCACGGTCAACGACGCGCTGGCGGAATTCGGGCGGGCATTTGGTGCGGTGATCCTGACCGATGTGGTGCGCGGGGGACGCTACCAGGCCAGCGAGCATGATCGGTTGCTCGATCCGCTGGACTTCCGTGCCTGGGGCAAGACCGAGCGGCGGTACGCCCCGCCCCTGATCGTCTCGCTCGACGGGGCCGACCTGCACGTCGGGGCCCTGAGTGATTTTGCCGACGGTCGCGAGAAGATCGTGCTGGTGGTGCGGGGCGCGTCGGCGCCGGCGCCACTCGCGCGCTGCATCACCCCCGGTACGCTGGTGTTGCAGACCATCGACGGCAGCGGACTCGATCGGGTCGCCCTGTCTGACGGGCCGGCGATCGGGGCGGTGATGCCGGCCGGCGCCGCGGTCTTCTGCCACGACCCGGCCGCCGGGCGCGAGCCGTGGCAGCGGTTGACGGTGGGGACGCTGGGCGAGGTGCCCAAGCGTGCCATCAGTGGCATGAGCGCCTGGCAGATGGCGGAAGACCGAACCATGCTGGAAGATCTGGCTCGCGCACCGATCGCCGCGCCGGCGAGTGCCGGATCGGCTCCGCGCGCAGGCAGCGGCGACGATGCGGTGGAGAAGATCGCGGCGTGGCTGCTTGGTGCATCCGGGCTGGGGGAGAGCTGATACCGATGCGGAAATCGTCACGATGACACTGCTCGCGATCCTGATTGTTGGTGGAGTGGGGCTGGTCTTCGCGGTCTTCATCGCGCTGGCCAACCGGAAGCTGTGGGTCTGGGAAGATCCCCGGATCGACGCGGTCGCCTCGATGCTGCCCAACGCCAACTGTGGCGCGTGCGGGCTGCCGGGCTGCCGGGCGTTTGCCGAGCAGGCGGTTGAGGGGATCATCGCGCCGACGAAGTGTTCGGTGGGCAGCGATGATGTGCACAAGGCGATTGCCGGTTTCCTCGGCGTCGCGGCGGGGACCGCACAGCGGCGCGTCGCGCGACTGCTCTGTGCCGGCGGAACCGACGTCGCGGTGTCGCAGGCCGAATACCGCGGGCTCCCCACGTGTGCCGCGGCCGCGGCCGTGGCCGGAGGCGGGAAGGGCTGCGCCTGGGGCTGCCTCTCCCTCGCCGATTGCGCTCGGGTGTGCGCCTTCAAGGCGATCACGATGAGCGACACCGGGCTCCCGGTGGTCGACCCGGTCACCTGCACTGCGTGTGGTGACTGCGTCGAGGCCTGCCCGAAGGGACTGTTCGTGCTCCAGCCCGTGGAACAACGGCTCCTGGTGCAGTGCAAGAACCTCCTCGCCGGCGACGAGGTGCTGGACCAGTGTCAGGTGGCGTGCACGACCTGCGGCAAGTGCGTGCAGGATGCCGCGCCGGGACTGATCAGTGTCAGCAGTGGTGTGGCGACAGTGAACTATGAACTCAACGCACAGGCCGATCGGCAGGCAGTGACCCGCTGTCCGACCGGCGCGATCGTATGGCTGGACGGAGCGCAATTCGTCCGCATGCCGTCTTTGGCTGGGAGCACGGAAGCATGACGTCGATTCTTCGCAGTCCGCGCAGTTCCAAGGCGCCCGAAACGCCGCGCTATCCCGGCACGCTGGAGGCGCTCGACGGCAGCGCCGCGGTCGTGGCCATGGAGATTGCCGCCGGCGAGGCGGCCGGCGCCTATCCGATCACTCCCTCCACCCAGATGGGTGAAGGGTGGGCCCAGGCGGTCGCCGAAGGGAAGCTGAACGTCAACGGCCGGCGCCTCCTCTTCTTCGAACCCGAAGGCGAGCATGCCGCCGCCGCGGTCACCGCCGGGATGGCGATGTCCGGCCTGCGCGCGACCAACTTCTCGAGCGGGCAGGGCATCGCCTACATGCACGAGTCGCTCTACGCGGCCGTCGGCAAGCGGCTGACGTATGTGCTCAACATCGCCGCCCGCGCGATGACCAAGCACGCCCTCAATGTCCACGCCGGTCACGATGACTATCACGCGGTCGACGACACCGGCTTCTTCCAGCTGTTCGCCAAGGATGTCCAGGAAGCGGCCGACCTCAACCTGGTCGCCCACCGGATCGCCGAGCTGTCGCTCAACCCGGGCATCTGCGCCCAGGACGGCTTCCTCACCTCCCATGTGATCGAGTCGCTCCTCCTCCCGGAGCGCGAACTCATCAAGACGTATCTCGGCGATCCCGCCGACATGATCCCCTCGCCGACGCCGTCACAGCGCCTGGTGTTCGGGGAGATGCGCCGCCGGATTCCGGAGATGTTCGACTTCGATTACCCGGCGATGCTCGGCGTGGTGCAGAACCAGGACAGCTACGCCCAAGGTGTCGCCGCCCAGCGGCCCTTCTATTTCGATCACATCACCAGCCTGACCGACCAGGCGTTCGCCGAGTTCGCCGCCCTCACCGGTCGCCGGTACGCCCGGGTCTCCGGCTACCGTCTCGACGATGCGGAATACGTGATCGTCGGACAGGGCTCGGTCGTCGCCAATGCCGAGGCGGTGGTCGATCACCTGCGCGCCACGCGTGGCCTGGCAATTGGTGTCCTCAACCTGACGATGTTCCGGCCGTTCCCGGCCGACCTGATCAGTCATGCCCTCGCCGGCAAGAAGGCTGTCGTCGTCCTCGAGCGTACCGACCAGCCGCTGGCTGTTGATCCCCCGCTGCTGCGCGAAATCCGCTCGGCCATCTCGCAGGCGGTCGAGAACGGCCGCGTCGCGACCGGCGGCGCCGTCGCATTCCCGGGGCTCGCCGCGCTCGGCGCAGGCCAGGTGCCCAACTTCCATTCCGGCTGTTTCGGCCTCGGCAGCCGCGACCTGCAGCCCGGCGATATCGTCGCGGCCGTCGACAACATGCTGCCCAAGGGCGCCCAGAAGCGCCAGTTCTACCTGGGCATCGACTTCATCCGCCGCGAGACCAAGCTCCCGAAGTTGCAGATCTGGCAGGAACGGATGCTCGACAGCTATCCCGAGATCGGGGAGCTGTCGCTCACGTCGGCCGGCGACCTGAACCTCCTGCCCGAAGGCTCGACCGCGGTGCGGATCCACTCCGTCGGTGGCTGGGGCGCCATCACGATGGGCAAGAACCTCGCGATGACGGCGTTCGAGCTCTTCGGGATGCAGATCAAGGCCAATCCCAAGTACGGCTCGGAAAAGAAGGGTCAGCCGACGACGTTCTATGCCGTGCTGTCGCACGAGCCGGTGCGCCTCAACTGCGAACTCCGGCACGTCGATGTCGTCCTCTCGCCCGACCCGAATGTCTTCCGGCACAGCGATCCGCTCGCCGGCCTCGCCGCGGGTGGCGTCTTCGTGATCCAGAGCGACCTGAGCCCGGCCGAGTTCTGGCTCACCCTTCCGGCCCAGGCGCGCGCGACCATCCGCGAGCGGAAGATCCGGGTCTATGTGCTCGACGCCTTCGCCATCGCGCGGGAAGAAGCGTCCGACGTCGAGTTGCGCTACCGGATGCAGGGTGCGGCGTTCCTCGGGGCCTTCTTCAACACCTCGCCGCTGCTGCAGCGCGAGGAGACGACCGAAGCCCGCCTGTTCGAGGGCATCCGTGCCCAGTTCAAGAAGAAGTTCGGCCATCGCGGCGAGGCGGTGGTGGAAGACAACCTCCGCGTCATTCGCCGCGGGTTTGACCAGGTGCTGGTGGTGGATGCCACGGCGGTCGAGGCGAGCATGGCGCTCGGCACCGTCCCGCACATTCCCGGCTCGCTCGACGTGATCGACGCCCAGCAGGGCATCGGCAATCCGGGCCGGTTCTGGGAGCAGGTGTGTTCGCTCTGCGTGATGGGGCAGGACGGCATCGCCGATCCGTTTGCGGCGATCAGCGCGATCCCGGCCGCCACCGGCGCGGTGCGCGACATGAGCGGCGTGCGGATGGAGATCCCGGCGTTCGTGGCCGCCAACTGCACCGGCTGTGCGCAGTGCTGGACCCAGTGTCCCGATGCCGCCATCCCCGGGCTGGTCAACAGCCCCGAGGAGGTCATCACTGCGGCGATCGGAGCGGCGGCCACCAGTCACACGGTCGATCGCCTGCGGCCGGTCGCCAAGCCCTGGGGCAAGGAAGTCCAGCGTCTCCTGGCCAAGGAGCCGTCGCTGGCGGTGACCGAGGCGTTCGCCAAGGGCTATGCGACCGTCGCGGACAAGCTGAAGTGGGACGCCGATCGTCGCGCGGCGACCGACCAGGAGTTCGCGGTGGTGCAGCCGCGGCTGGCCGAGTTCCCGGTGGCGCGGACCCGGCCGTTCTTTGACGCGATCGAAGGGAAGGAGAAGGGCTCCGGCGGCCTGCTCTCGATCACGGTCAATCCCGAGGCCTGCAAGGGGTGCAATCTCTGCGTCGAGGTCTGTCCCGACGGCGCGCTCGTGTCGGTCCGGCAGGATGACGCCTCGCTCGAGCAGCTGCGCCGCAATTGGGCCATCTGGCAGCGGCTGCCCGACACCGACAATCGCTTCGTCAACGTGAGCGATGTGGACGAGGGCATCGGCGTGCTGTCCTCGCTGCTGCTCAAGAAGGCCACCTACCGTTCCATGGTTGGCGGCGACGGCGCCTGCATGGGCTGTGGCGAGAAGACCGCGGTCCACCTGATCGTCTCCTCGATCTTCGCGTCGATGCAGCCGCGCATCGAGCGGTACGTCGCCCATCTCGACGAACTGCTCGCTGCCCTTGACCGGGAAGCGCGTGAGCTGATCGCCTCGGGCGCCGACCTCGATGCGGCCGCCCAGGGCGGTGGCTCGGTGGCCGTGCCGATCGATGCGGCCAAGCAGGAGCAGCTGATGCTGCTCAACCGCACCATCGCCGCGCTGAAGGACCTCAAGTGGCGCTACGAAGCGGGGCCGAGCGGCACCGGGCGTGCCCCGATGGGGATGGCCAACAGCACCGGCTGCTCTTCGGTCTGGGGCGGCACCTATCCCTACAATCCGTATCCGTTCCCGTGGGTGAGCCATCTCTTCCAGGATTCGACGTCGGTCGCGATCGGGCTGTTCGAGGCCCACATGCGCAAGATGGCGGACAACTTCGCCCTCATCCGTCGCGCCGAACTGCTGACCGACGGCGGCTACGACGCGGCGCTCCATGAACCGGCCCTGGCGCTGCTCACCTGGCAGCAGTTCACCGACGACGAATTCGCCCTCTGCCCGCCGATCGTCGCGATGGGCGGCGACGGCGCGATGCTCGACATCGGCTTCCAGAACCTCTCGCGCCTGCTGGCGAGCGGCAAGCCGATCCGCGTCGTGGTGCTCGACACGCAGGTGTACTCCAACACTGGTGGCCAGGCCTGCACCTCGGGCTTCACGGGACAGGTGGCCGACATGTCCGGCTTCGGCAAGGCGCAGCATGGCAAGACCGAAGTCCGCAAGGAACTGGCGTTGATCGCCATCGCGCATCGCGGCGTCTATGTCCACCAGACGTCGCAAGCCTCGGCGTCGCACCTGATTGGCGGCGTGCTGAGGGGCCTGCACAAGCGCCGCCCGGTGCTGATCAATGTGTACACACCCTGCCCGGTCGAGCACGGGCTGGCCGACGACTCGTCGCAGCACTCGGCTCGCCTGGCGCTGGAAAGCCGGGCGTTCCCGTTCCTCACGTTCGACCCCGAGGCCGGGCCGACCTATGCCGACCAGTTGTCGCTCGAGGGCAATCCCTCGGTCGAGGACGCCTGGCCCACCTACACGTTGAAGTACCTCGACGGCGCGGGGGCGGAGCAAACCCTCGAACTGCCGGTGACCATCGCCGATTGGGCCGCCACCGAGGGCCGCTTCAAGCAACACTTCGCCGAGGTGCCGTCGACCACGTGGGACGACGCGATGATGCCGTTCCACGAGTATCTCGCGCTTGCCCCCGCGGAGCGCGATGGTCATGCCCCCTACATCCTGGCGCTCGCGAAGGATCGCACGCTGCGCCGGCTCAGCGTGTCGAGCGAGATCGTGCACCTGGCGGAAGAGCGGCAGCAATTCTGGTCACAGCTGCGCCAACTCGCCGGGTTGGAGATCGCCCCGAGCGTTCGCGACCAGGTGGCGAGCTCGGTCGAGGCGGAATTCGAAACCCGGACGGCCTCGCTGCGGGCCGACTATGAAGCGAAACTGGCCGACCTCCGCGCGACCTATCCGGCGCAGATGGCGCGCCGGCTGGCGTCGGCGCTGCTCACCAAGGCTGGCGGCTCGGCGGCGGTGGCGGAGTTCCTGGCCGAGTTGCCGGCGTTGACACGGCCGCGGCCCGCCGGGGCCGCCCCGGTCGCCGCACCAGTGACGAACGTCCCGGCCTCGGCAGCGCCGGCCAAGGCCCCGGTCGCCGCAGTGGCCGCGGCGCCCACGGCCGAAGACGACGACGCCATGGTCATTGCGCCGTGGATCGATTCGGCGCGCTGCACCACGTGCAACGAATGCATCAACGCCAACAAGAAGATGTTCGTGTACAACGCCACCAAGCAGGCGGTCATCAAGGACCCCAAGGCTGGCACGTTCGCCCAGTTGGTCACGGCCGCGGAGCGCTGCCCGGTGGCGATCATCCATCCCGGCACCCCGCTGAATTCCAAGGAGAAGGACCTCGAGAAGTGGATCGCACGCGCGGCGAAGTTCAATTGATCATCGGATGAGACTCTCCTCAGGGTTCCGTCACGGTGTGCATCCTCGTGAAGAGAAGGAGTTGACCAGTCAACTCCCGATCCGACGGATGCCGTATCCCGACGAGATTGTCCTGCCGCTGCGGCAGCACGCCGGCAACCCGGCCACGCTGTGCGTCAAGGTGGGGGACCATGTCGAACGCGGCGATCCGGTCGGTCTGGCCGATGGCTGGATCTCGGTCCCGATCCACGCCTCGGCGTCCGGCACGGTGACGGACATCGGCTGGTGGCCGCATCCCGACGGGACGATGGCGATGGCGGTGCGGATCAAGGTGGACCGCTACGCGCCCCAGATGACCCGGCCGCGGATGGTGCCGCACTGGGAGGGACTCACGGTCGACCAGGTGGTGCAGGCGGTGCAGGACGCCGGCGTCGTCGGGCTGGGGGGCGCGGCGTTCCCGACCCATGTGAAGCTGGCTCCACCGGCGGACTTCGTGGTGCACACGCTGATCATCAACGGGGCCGAGTGCGAGCCCTACCTGACGTCGGACCATCGCACCATGGCAGAGTACCCCGACCGGGTGCTGTTCGGGATCCGGGTCATGATGCAATCCATGGGGGTCCCCAAGTGCGTCGTGGGCGTCGAACGGAACAAGCCTGACGCGATCGCGGCGCTGCAACAGGCGTTGCCGACCGATCTCGACATCACCATCCTGCCGCTGACGGTGAAGTACCCGCAGGGTGCTGAGAAGATGCTGATCCAGGCAGTGACCGGGATCGAAGTTCCCTCGGGCAAGTTGCCGGTGAGCGTCGGGGTGGTGGTGCAGAACGTCGGCTCGGTGGCGGCCATCGCCGAGGTGTTCGAGACCGGGTTGCCGCTGATCGAGCGGATCGTCACCGTCTCGGGGCACGGCCTTCGCCGTCCCGCCAACCTGATCGTCCCGGTCGGCACCAAGCTCCGCGACCTGCTGGCCTTCTGTGATGGCGTGACCCCCGATGCGGCCGAGGTGATCATCGGCGGCCCGATGATGGGGCAGGCGCAGGCCAATCTGGACGCGCCGGTCGTCAAGGGCACCACCGGAGTGGTGGTGCTCGAGAAACACGAGACCCGGCTCGACAAGGTCTATCCCTGCATCCACTGTGGGCGTTGCCTCGAGGCCTGTCCGGTGTTCCTCAATCCGTCGCTCCTGGGTGACTTCGCCCGGGTGCACCGCTTCAAGGACATGGTTGACGAGCACCTGGCCGATTGCATGCTCTGCGGTTCGTGCGCCTATGTCTGCCCGTCGAACATTCCGCTTGCCCAGCTCTTCCAGGCGAGCAAGGCCGCGCTGCGGCGCGTCAAGGCTGGTGCCACATGAGCCAATCGATTACGCCCAAGCTGGTTGTCACCGCCTCACCGCATGTTCGCTCGCAGGACTCCACGCCGGTGATCATGTGGAACGTGGTCGGCTCGCTGGTCCCGATCATCGTGGCCGCCGGGTGGTTCTTCGGCATTGGCGCCCTGCTGGTGATCGCCGCCTCGTCGCTCGGCGCGTTGCTGACGGAGCGCACGATTGGCCGCGGGGGTACCCTGGCCGATGGCTCGGCGGTCATCACCGGCCTGCTCCTCGGCCTGTCGCTGCCCTCGGGCATGCCGCTCTGGATGGCGTTTCTTGGCGGCGCGTTCGGGATCGGTTTCGGGAAGGTCGTCTGGGGTGGCCTGGGCCAGAATGTCTTCAATCCCGCGCTGATCGGACGGGCCTTCCTGCAGGCCGCCTTTCCGGTCGCCATCACCACCTGGCCAACGGTTGGTGGCCCGTTCTTGCAACTCAAGGGCGATCTCTTCGCCTTTCCGTTCACCCGTCCGTCGCTCGATGCCGTCACCTCGGCGACCCCGCTCGGTCTCCTGAAGTTCGAGGGGAAGACCACCGGGCTGATGCACCTGATCATCGGCAATACCGGAGGATCGGTGGGGGAGACGGCGGCCTTGCTGATCCTCGCCTGCGGTGCCTTCCTGGCGTGGAAGCGGTACCTCAATTGGCGCATCCCGGTCAGCATCCTGGTGATGGTGGCGGTGCTCAGTACCGTGATCCACCTCGTGGATCCGCGCCGGCCTGACGCCCTGTTCATGCTCTTTTCCGGCGGACTGATGCTTGGCGCGGTGTATATGGCCACTGACATGGTGACCTCACCGGTCACCAATCGTGGTCGCTGGGTGTTCGGGGGCGGGATCGGTGCGCTGGTGGTGGTGATTCGCATCTGGGGCGGGCTGCCCGAGGGCGTGATGTACGCCATCCTGTTCATGAATGCCCTGGTGCCCTTCATCAACCGGGCGACCCAACCGCGCGTCTTCGGCACCCACCCGGGGAGCTCACGGTGAGTGCGAGTTCAACCTCGATGTTTCGCAAGGTGACCATGCGCCCACTCGGTATCGCGGCCTTGTTGCTCCTCGCATCGCCTGGCCGGGCCTTCGCCGCGGCCTCGGAGATCGGGTTCTCGGGTCCGCAGCTCGGCCCGGTGCCGATCGAGTTCATCCTGTTCGGCCTGGTGCTGGCGGGCGTGGCGATCCTGCACAACCAGACCATGAAGGTCGCCATCATCGGTGCGGTCGGCATCGCGATCTACAAGATCGTCGCGTCGCCATTCCGGACCGGTGCCGGCCTCACGGGCTTCGGGCTGCATCTCCAGAGTGAGTGGGTGATCCTGACCAACCTGCTGCTGCTGCTGGTCGGCTTCGCCCTGCTGGCCAGGCATTTCGAGAACAGCGAGGTGCCGGCCGCGCTGCCCAAGTACCTGCCCGACGGCTGGCTCGGCGGCTTCGCACTGCTGTGGATGATCTGCATCCTTTCCAGCTTCCTCGACAACATCGCCGCGGCGCTGATCGGTGGTGCGGTGGCGCACACCGTCTTCCGCGGCAAGATCCATATCGGCTACCTGGCGGCGATCGTGGCGGCCTCGAATGCCGGCGGCGCCGGCAGCGTCGTCGGCGACACCACCACCACGATGATGTGGATCGCCGGCGTGCCCCCGCTGCAAGTGCTCCACGGCTACGGCGGTTCGTTCATCGCGATGTTCGTCTGCGGCATTCCGGCCGCCCTGAAGCAGCACAGCTACTCCCCGATCCACCGCGCCGATGCGGCCAACGCGCGGGTGGACTGGGTGCGGGTCGCGGTGGTGCTTTCCATCCTGGTGGCGGCGATCATCGTCAATGTGGTGATCAACACCCGCTTCACCGAATCGTCGGACCGCTTCCCCTTCCTGGGCGCCGCGGTGTGGGTCGCCATCCTGGGGACCACCGTGCTGCGCAAGCCGGAATGGAGCCTGATGCCCGCCGCGCTCAAGGGCGCGGCCTTCCTCCTCTCGCTGGTGCTGTGCGCCTCGATGATGCCGGTCGAGCGCCTGCCGGCCGCGGGCTGGCAATCGGCGTTCGGGCTCGGCTTCGTCTCGGCGGTGTTCGACAACATTCCGCTGACGGCGCTGGCGCTCAAGCAAGGCGGCTATGACTGGGGCGTTCTGGCCTACACCGTCGGGTTTGGCGGCTCGATGATCTGGTTCGGCTCATCGGCCGGCGTGGCACTCGTCAGCATGTATCCCGAAGGGCGCAATGCGGCCAGGTGGCTCAAGGAAGGGTGGTTTGTCACCGCGGCCTACATCATCGGCTTCGCGGCCCTGATGTTGACGCTTGGCTTCCACCCAGGCGTCAGGCCGCGCGGCGCAGTGGAGCCGACTCCGGTGACTCTCATGGCACCGCAACCCCATCCGGTGGTGGTCCAGAGGTGATGGCATGACCGCGACGCATCAACACGGCACTCCCGCCGTGCTCACGCCCGGCAAGAGCACGCCGGCGTGGCGCCTGCTGCTGACCCTGGCCGTTGCCGGCGCCCTGTCGGGCTGGCTGGTCGTATCGGTCTACAAGGTGACCCTGCCCGCGGTGCAGAAGCACGCGGCCGAGCAGCAACGCGCCGCCGTGAGCGAGGTGCTCAAGGCGCCCGCGCGCTGGGACACGCTCTACCTCGTGAACGGCGCGCTCACCCGCACCGTCCCGTCCGGCGCAGATCCGATCGACCTTCCCAAGGCGTTCGTCGGGTTCGATGCCTCCGCCAAGCGGGTGGGTGTCGCGATCACGGCCAGCGAACCGGGATTCCAGGAACTGCTGACGCTGATGATCGGGTTCGACCCCTCGAGCGGGGCGTTGATCGGATACAAGGTGCTCGACCAAAAGGAGACGCCGGGGCTCGGCGACAAGATCGAGAAGGACTCCCTGTTTGGTGCCCAGTTCACCGGACGCGTCGTGCCGCTCCAAGGGGTCAAGGGCCGCGCAGGGAAGCCGCCCAGCGAGGTCCAGACCATCACCGGGGCGACCATCTCCTCGCGGGCCGTGATCCGGATCATCAACAATGCGGTGGCCAAGTGGCGCCCGCTGCTCGACGCGTGGGACCGGGGAGGGGCCAAGTGACCGCCATCACAACCGACCAATCCACCAGCACGCCGGAGTTCGTTCCCGGGACGCCGCCGCCCGCGACGGTCGTCGCCGATATCTGGCGCGGCATCCTGCGCGAAAATCCGGTGATGGTGCAGTTTCTCGGGATGTGTCCCACCATGGCGGTCACCAATACGCTCGCCAACGGCATCGCGATGGGCATGGCGACGCTCTTCGTGCTGGTCGGTTCCGGGTTGATCGTCTCGCTGGTGGCCAAGTACATCGCCCATGAAGTGCGGATCACCACCTACATCCTGGTCATCGCCACCTTCGTGACGCTGGCCGACATGATCCTCGCCGCCACCTTCCCCGACATCAGCAAGGCGCTGGGGCCGTTCATGCCCCTGATCGTGGCCAACTGCCTCCTGCTCGGCCGGGCGGAGGCGTTTGCCGCCAAGGTCGGGCCGGTGCGCGCCGTTGCCGACGGGGTCGGGATGGGATTGGGCTTCACCTTCTCGCTGTCCCTGTTGAGTGCCATCCGCGAACTGCTCGGCAACGGTTCGTTGCTGGGCTACGACCTTCTCGGGCCGCGCTTCGAGCCATGGGTCTTCATGGTGATGCCTCCGGGCGGCTTCCTGACCCTCGGAATCGCGCTCCTCGGCCTGGCGGGGATCATCGAGTTCCGCCGTCGTCGCGCCGAGAGGGCCGCATGAGCAACCTGGCGTGGATCTTCGTCTCGACCCTGCTGGTCAACAACTTCACCCTGGTGATGTTCCTGGGGCTGTGCTCCTTCTTCGGCGTCACCGCGAAGATCGAGACGGCCTGGCGCCTCGGCCTCGCGAATACCTTCGTGCTGCTGCTCACCGCCGTTGGCGCCTGGGTGCTCAACACCTACGTGCTGATGCAGACGCCGTTCCTGCGCACCATCGCCTTCATCGTGGTGGTCGCCTCGGGCGTGCAGATCGTGGAGATGGCGGTCAAGAAGCATTTCCCGGTGCTCTTCCGGCAGCTGGGGATCTATCTCCCGCTGATCACGACCAACTGCGCCATTCTCGGCCTGGCCCTGTTCCAGACCTCGCGCCGGTACAACCTGATCGAATCGCTGGTGTTCGCCATCGGCGCCGGGCTCGGACTGACCCTGGCACTCTCCCTGATGGCCTCGATCCGCGAACGGATCGAAGTGGCCGACGTGCCGGTCATTGCGCGCCGCATGGGACTGGTGCTGGTCGTGGCGTCGTGCCTGTCCATGGCGTTCATGGGCTTCGCCGGCATGGGGAGCGCGCAGTGAGCCAAACCGTCATCGCCATCGGGTTGTGTGCGGCGTTGTTTGTCCTCCACGGCATGTTCCCTCACCGGGGATGCACCGGCCATTGCGCTGGGTGCACCAACTCGTGTGAACGTCACGAAAAGGAAGGAGAGCACCATGTCGGCTGATTTCTTCCGGCGTCCCCCGACGCGACGGGAGTTCCTCACCATCGGCACCGGGATGTTCGTCGCCCTGTCGATGCCGCTGGCCCTGCGGCGCCGGATGCCGCTGGTCAGGCGCTCGTTCCCCGTCATGGGAACGCTCGCCAACATCCAGGTGGCGCATGCCGACACGCGGGTGGCGGAGAACGCCATCGATGCCGCGATCGCCGAGCTGCAGTGGGTCGATCGGACCATGACCCACCTCCAGCCCACGTCCGACATTGGCCGCGTCAATCTGGGCGCCGGACGCGATGGTGTTGTCGTGTCGGCGGAGACGGCCCTGGTGATCGAGGCGGCGTTGCACTGGTCCTTGGTGAGCAACGGCACCTTCGATCCCGCGCTCTGCTCGGCCACGGATCTCTGGGATGTGCTCAATCGTCATGAACCGCCACCCGAACCCGCGGTCAAACGCCTGGCGTCGCGCGGACTGTGGCGGAAGGTGGACGTCACTCGGCGGGGCAAGGGCGCCGTGGTGCGCTTCCACGACCGTGATGTCCGACTTGACCTCGGTGGCATTGCCAAGGGGTACGGCATCGATCGGTCGATCAGCGCCCTGCGTGCCAAGGGGATCGCCCACGCGATCGTCACGGTGGGCGGCGATCTCTACGCCCTCGGGCACGCGCCCGACGGTGCGCCGTGGAAGGTCGGCATTCGTGACCCGCACAACCTCGACCGGCTGGCCGGCGAACTCGACGTGGCCGATCGGGCCGTCACGACGTCCGGCGATTATGAGCGCTTCTTCACCTGGCACGGCACCCGGTATCACCACCTGATCGACCCCGTCACTGCCGCGCCGCGCCGGACTCCGGTCCACAGCGTGACGGTGACCGGCGACAATTGCCTGAACGCCGACGCGGCGGGCACCGCCGTCTTCGGGATGAGCACCGATGAGGCGCGGCGGGTCGCGCGCCGCGTGCTGGTCGATGCAGAGATTGTCCGTCTGACCTGACCCGATGCGGGGGGCGCCACCGTTGGCGCCACCGCGACTCTTGACGTGTGGGGGGCAGCATGAAGAATCAACAGTTGTTCTGTGGGGCGTGCGACCGGCCGGTGCGTGTGCTCATCACCGAGGCCCCCACCATCGAGGGGCATGCCTCGGTTCACGATGCCGAACTGGTCTGTCTCGAGATCGGCTCCCACTGTACCGGCAACATGTGCCCGCTCGGCGCCGCCGAACCGAGCGCCATGGTGGGCCGGATCATCCGTAACGGGATCCCGCTCGATACCCTGCAGACGGTGAAGGCCCGCTGCCCGTCGTGCGACAGCGAGGCCGAGATGATCCTCTATGGGTCAGGGAAGGCGGCGTGCTCGGTGTGCGGCAGCAATGGCCGGTGGGTGGTCGACCACCTCGAGGAAGCCTAACCGCCCGGCTACTTCCCCGGCATCAGCTTGGGAGGGATGGTCGCCAGGAACATCACTCCCTTCGCGCCGAGCTTGATGGCGATCGCCACCACCGGGGTCCCCACGGCAGCCAGCACCAGGGCCGCGTCGGTTACCACCAGCGGCTTGGTCCAGCGATTCACGAAACTCCGGTCACGACCAACAACCACGCCAATGGCGAAGAGCCCGTTCACCACGATGAGCAGGCCCACCGCGGTGCTTGCGATGGTGCCGACCACGGCGTTGAGCCATGGCAGGGTGGTGGCCTCCATAAGGCCTCCGGCAGAATCGGTGATGTGTCTGGAGTGAGAGAGCGGTCGGAGCGAATCCGCCCGTATTGATCCATTATAGCGGTCGGTCCCCGGCGCACAAGTAGGGGGCGGAGCCCGCCGCGGTGCTCCCACAGCATCGAACCGTTTGTGCCGAGCGCCAGGTGAGTAGAATTCACCTCACCCTCACACCATTTCGGAGAATTGCGCCATGCAACGGATCGGGTCGGCACGCTGGACAGGGGATCTCAAGGCGGGGAAGGGTACCGTTCGGTTTGGTGGGGGGGCGTTCGAGGGGCAGTATTCCTTCGGCACCCGCTTCGAGAACGGCGCCGGGACCAACCCCGAAGAAATGATCGCAGCCGCCCACGCGAGCTGCTTCTCGATGGCACTCTCTGCGGCACTCTCCGGCGCCGGGCATGTCCCGACGAGTGTCGCCACCACGGCAACCGTGGACCTCAACAAGGGCGCCACCGGCTTCGCGATCACCGGCATTCATCTCGACACCGTGGTCGCCGCGCCCGGCTTGACGGCCGAGACGCTGGCGACCATCGGCGCCGATGCCAAGACGAACTGCCCGGTGTCGAAAGCGCTGGCTGCCGTGCCGATCACGCTCAAGGTGGTGCTGGGCTGAACATGTCGGCCTGGCCGGGACGGGGGCGACGCCTGCGCGTCGCCCCTATTTCTTTGCTATTGGCACGTCGTTCCAGTTCAGGATCGCGTTGAAGACCATGTTGAATTCGCCGTGGTTCAGCCAGCGGTAGATCGGGTTGTTCGAGAAGAGGATCACC
>JANYAG010000025.1 GCA_025361465.1 Gemmatimonadota bacterium | reverse complement strand
GGTTGCACGCGATGTAGTTCGTCCGGCCACGGACATCCCCCACGTTCTGGTCCTCGCCGGTGGCCACCGCCGTCCCGCAGACACCCCTCCCCACCGGAATCGTGACGTGCTCCGTTTCCCGCCCACTCCACGCCTCGAGCTCCAGAGCATCGCCATGCAGCATGTAGAGGTAGACCGATGTGTATGGAGCACCGGCATCGCGCATCAGGTCGGCGGCTTTGGCCAGCAGCTCCTTGCGTGAGGCACCATGGGTGAAGGCCGAGTGCAGTCGCTTCACGATCGGTTCGGCCTGGAGGACAGCGGCAGCACACATGGCAACAATCCCGTGTCGGGTTCTGGTACATTCTACCGACCCCGAGTCCTGGGAACCACGCCCGTGAACGTCTCACCGCGCCTCTTTGCACTGGTCCCCGCCGCCGTCGCGATCAACCTCGTGGTTGGCCGCGTCGTGGCAGAACTTGGGCTGCCCGTCTATCTGGACACCCTCGGGACCATGCTGGTGGCCGTGCTGGCCGGGCTGTCTGGCGGGTTGATCGTCGGCACCTTGGGCCAACTGCTCTCCGGGATGCTGGGCGGCTATTTCTGGCTGGCGTTCACGCCAATTCAATGGCTGATCGCCCTCCTGGTCACGGTCGCGGCCAGGCGCGGCGGCTTCGCCACTCCCTGGCGAAGTGTCGGCTGGGGCATTCTCTGTGGCCTCGCCTGCGGGATGCTCTCGGCGCCGATTTCGTACTACATCTTCGGCGGAGTCACCAGCCCCGGGACGACCGTGGTGGGCGCGGTCCTTCGAACGCTCGGACTGCCGCTGTCAGGCGCTGTCGCCATCGCATCGATCGGGACCGACGTTCTCGACAAGACCGCGGCCTTCCTGGTCGTCGGTACCCTGCTCCGCGCCCTGCCACAGCGCATCCTCGGTCGCTTCCCGCTCGCCGCCAGGGCCGTCGGCAAGTGACCGCTCTGGCCCGCCGAGCGCATCCGTTCACGCCGGGAGCGATCACCCTGGCGATGATGGTCCTTGCTGTGGTCCTTCCGGCACCTCGCGCGACCATCGCACTCCTGGTTGGCACCGCGTTGCTGGGAATCGTCGCTGGGGCAGGAAAGGGTGTCCGGCTGGGACTCGCGGTGGCCGCCCCGTTCTGGATCCTCCTCTTTGTGGTGCACGCCCTCCTCGGCGCTGACGCCCGCATCCCGGCTCCATGGGGGGGTACCTACTCCCCGACCGGCCTTGCCTGGGCGCTGGACCAAGGCAGCAGGCTGGGCGCCATCATCATGGCATCCCTCGTCTTCGCCGCTGAGTTCGACCCGCATCGCTTCCTGCAGGCAGCGATCGCGCGACGCTGGCCGTTCGGCCTCGCCTTCCTCGTGGTGGCCACGCTCGATGCCGCCGCGCGCTTCAGCGAACAGGCCCGGCGACTGCGCGAAGCCCAGCGCACCCGCGGGCTCCGGGTCCATGGCTCGTTGATCATCCGCGCCCGCGCCATTCCGGCACTCATCTTCCCCTTGTTGCTCGCCTCGATCACCGAGGCCGACGACCATGCCCTCGCCCTTGAGACCCGCGGCCTGACCATGCCGGGAGTCCGGACCGCCATTGATCCGCCGACCGACTCCTTCGGCGATCGTCTGGTGCGTTGGACCATGCTGGCCGTGGTGGTGGCCGCCGTCATCTGGCGGTGTACCAGATGACCCGACTGCAAGCTCAGCAGTTGCGGTTTCGTTATCCGGCCCAGCAGCACTGGGCCCTCGACGGGGTGGATCTCGACGTCGCGCCAGGCCAGATCACCTGGCTTACTGGGGCGCTGGGGAGCGGCACCAGCACCGCGCTCCTGACACTTGCTGGTCTCGCGCCAAGACTGACCGGCGGCGATCGCCAGGGACTGCTCCTCCTCGAGGGTCGCGATCCCGGCGCCCTTCGTCCGCTGGCGGCCGGGATCGCCTACCTCGGCCCCTCGCCCGCCCTGCAGCTGAGTGGCATCGCCCGCTCCGTGCATGACGAAATCGCCGTTGGGCCGATGAACCTGGGCTGGCCGCGAGAGCGAATTCGCGCCGCCGTGCGCGACGCCATGATCCGACTCCACGTCGATCACCTGGCGGAGCGCGCGCCAGGGGAACTCTCCGGCGGCGAAACGCAGCGTGTCCTGCTCGCGGCCATGGTGGCCGTTGCCCCGAAGATCTGGCTGCTGGACGAGCCGTTCTCGGCCCTTGACCATCTGGGGCGAATCCTCGTGGCCGGGTTACTCGAACAGGTGTCGCGAGAGGGTGCCATGGTCGTTGTCGCCTGCGACGATGCCGACGTGATGGCCGCCATCGCCGACCGCCTTGTGGTGCTGGCTGGAGGCAAGATCGTCCTTGATGGCGTGCCGAAAGAACTTCTGGAGGGTGGCGCCATGCTCCGGACAGGGGCCGGAACAACCGACGCGGCGACCTTGGCCTCCGCAGCCGGCTGGTTGCCTCCCTGGCCCGTCGATACCGATGCGCTCCTGATGGCAGTTCGGGGACTCCCGGACCCACCCGTAGCGGGAGCGGTGCAAGCGTCTCCATCATCCGGCACTGCATCCAGCACACCCGGCACCATGCCGATACTGGTCTTTGATGGGGTGGGCTTCGGATACCCCGCCGGCCCCCCGGTCCTGGCCGGGGTGTCGTTCGAAGTGCGGCCGGGTGAGGCCGTGGGACTCTTTGGTCCCAACGGCGCAGGAAAGTCGACGCTGCTGCGGTTGGCAATGGCGCTCGAACAACCGACGATCGGGGCGGTCCGGACCGGGGGATGTGCAACGACAGGACGCCACCCCGAGGACTTTGCCCCACGAGTCGGGTTCCTGTTCCAGCAGCCGGAGCGTCAGCTCTTCGCCACCTCGGTTCGCGCCGAATGTGCCGTCGCGCTGCAACTCGCTGGATGGTCGGCGGACAGGATCGAGGAGGCGGTTTCCGGTGTTCTCGAGGAACTCGGCCTCGCCGAGGTCGCCGCGGAACACCCCTACGACCTCCCGTTGCCGCGGCGACGCCTCGTGGCCCTTGCCTCCATATTGGTAGCAGGCCCTGAACTGATTCTGCTCGATGAACCGACCGCGGGATTGGATGCGACCTCTCGCGACCGGGTGATCAAGGTCATCCAGGACCGGGTGGCTGGTGGACTGGCGGCACTGGTGATTTCGCACGACGCGATCTTCGCCCATGAGACGCTGGTGCGCGCCATCCAATTGCGGGAGGGACGCCTGGCGGATGATGGACCGGTAAGAAATGTCCTCGAGGGAACCCGCATGACGAGACCTGCAGCACTGGCCGTGGCGATCGAACTAGGCATCCCTTCCGGCCATGACAGCCGCAGCGCGGTCGCTTGCGCACTGGCACGGCGCGCCGGGCCATCGAGCGCGCCGTGAGCATTTCGCTGACCGCCATGTTCGCAGCGAGCCTCTATCAGGTGAAGGCGTCCGACGCGGATCCGGCGTCGATGGATGAGGCCGTGGCGTTGCTCGCGAGGACCGCGAACACACGGCCTACCTCGTTTGAGTCGATCAATGGTGGGCTGTTGGTCAACGACATTCCGATACCGACCGACGCTCCCGGGGCTGCCTACGTCCGCAAGATGCTGGATGATCACGGTCTCAGACGCCTCACCCTGCCCGCCGGGCTCGAGCCGCGGCGCTGGCGCGAGATGGCCGAGGTCCTCGCGTCGGTGCCGGAGCTGTATCCGACGCTCGATGACATGCGTGACGCGCTTCGTGCCTCCGTGCCGGCGGCGGCCGTCCTGTCGAGCGCGCATGAACCCGGATTCACCGACCTGCGTGAGGAGTTGTTCGAGATCCCCGGTCTGATCACTGATGCTGGAGCCGTTGCATCGGCCCCGACTGAGGGATTGACCAGCAGGTCCACTGATCGCTCGGAGCTGTCTGCGCGCCTCGATCCGATCCTCAGGGATGCTGGTGAAGCCGTGGTGTCCCATGACTTTGAGCGCCTGTCGAGACTGCTGCTCGAGTTGATCGCCATGGGAGATCGCGCCGATGATGCGACCCGAATGATTCTGGCCCGGGAACGGCGGCGCGTGACACCGCAGTCGACCGTGGGAGCCATGGTACGGCTGCTGCCGCGCCCGGACATCTCGCCGGTGATTCCCAAGGCTGTCTTGGCCCTGGGCCGCGATGGCGTGGAAGCGCTGCTCGAAGCAATGCGCGGAACACCCAACGGCGTGGAACGACGCACCTACATCGAAGCACTCTCCGTGGCCCGCGATGCTGATGAAGCCATTCTGGCCTCGCTCGGCAGCGCCCAGGCCGACCTGGTGCGCGATGCCGCAGAGGTGGCTGGTCGGCGCCGCATGGATTCTGCCATCCAGCCATTGGGGCATCTCCTGAAGCACAACGACGAAGGGGTGCGGACCGCCGCCTGGCAAGCATTGGAAGCCATCGGAACGAACGAGGCGCTGGCCGCCTTGTACGGCGATCACGGTTCGGGACGAATCCGGTAGGCCCGGATGTCTACCGTCCTGTCCAGGCTTCGCATCACCCTGGTGTCAATCTGGACCTGGACCGTCCTCGGTATCGCCCTCGCCCTGGCGATGCCCTTCGTCTTTCTCTGGCGCCTGATCGGTTGGCCGGTGGATCGGGTCAATTACTTCGGTGGCCGCCTCTTCCGGCTCGCCGGCACGGTGCCCGCGCGGCTTACGCCACGGTGGCGGTTTGAGGTGCGCGGCCGGCGTCCGGACCGCCCCCGCAACCCCTACGTGGTGGTCTGCAATCACGAATCCTTCGCCGACATCCTCCTGCTGTCGCACCTGCCGTGGGAGATGAAATGGCTCAGCAAGATCGAAATCATGCGGATTCCGGTGGTCGGCTGGGAGATGTGGGCGGCGTGTGATGTCGGGGTCACGCGCGGTCGAACGACCAGCGCCCGGGAGGCGATGGCGGACTGTCGCGACCGGTTGAGGAAGAAGGTCTCGATCATGATCTTCCCGGAGGGCACCCGCTCGCCACATCGCGACCTCCTGCCATTCAAGGACGGCGCCTTCCGACTGGCGATCGAAGCGGGAGTCCCGATCCTTCCCCTGGCGCTCTCCGGCACCCGTGACGCCATTGCGCGCCACGACTGGCGCATCAACCCCGCGCATGCCGTCGTCGAGATCCTCGAACCAGAACCGACGGTCGGGGTCACCGACATCCAGGCCCTCAAGCAACGCGTCCAGGCGCGGATCAGGATCGCGCGGGATCGACTCCGCGAGGAATTGCACCAGTAACAAACGACGAAGGGGCACGGTACCGTGCGCCCCTCCGTGCCATCATCTGCCATCAATCATCAATTATCGCACAGCGTACACCTTGCTGCGTCCCTGCGCATCGAACTGATAGATGGTGTACTTCTCCTTGGTCGGGATATCCATCCCGGGTGCCGCCTGCGGCATGCCGGGAGCGGCCAATCCCTTCACTCCTGCCGGGTGCTCGGCCAGCAGCTTCTTGACGAGATCGGCCGGCACATGTCCCTCGATCACGTACCCGCCGACGAACGCGGTATGACAGGACTGGAGGTCCGCCGTCACGCCGTTGGCCCGCCGCAGCGCGGTGAACTCATCCTTGTGCTCCACCGTGACCGTGAAGCCTTCCTTCCGCATGTATTCGACCCACTTGCCGCAGCAACCGCAGGACGGCGACTTCACCACCCGGATCGCCGGCAGCGGCGCTGGCGCCGCCCGCCATGCTCCAAGTGTTGCGGCGCCCCCGAGAAGCAGGAGGCCGCTGAGCATGGCGGGGACTGCGCGAAGCGTACGCATCGTTCCGTGTCAGTCGCGGATGACGATCAGGTACTTGCCACCGTCCCAGAAGGCCAGGTCGGAGACATGCAGATCACCCTTGACCTTGCCGCTGGGCAACACCGTCGAGGCCAGGAACTGTGGACTCTGCCTGGTGACAATCCGGTACTCCTTCAACGGCTCCGGCACGGTCAGGACCGTGTCCCGGCGACGGTCAAGGCGCTGGAACAACTCCGGCTTCAGGTCGCGCGCCGGCTGCAGCGTCTTGCCACCAAAGATCAGGAACTTGGACCCTTCGCTCACCAGGATGCCACGCTTGACCAGCTCATCCTTGGTGCCGACCGCGTAGTAGACCACGTTCGACTCGTCGATGACGTGCGTCAGGGTGTCGCGCACCGCATTGCCTGCCGCGGTCAGGTTCATCGTCGTCTTGGTCAGTGTGTCGACGCGCGACGACAAGGTCTGGATCTGTTCTTTCTGCTGGCCGATCAGCAACTCCTGCTGCTGCGCAGTCGTCCGCAGGTCGTCAATCGTCTTCTGCAACGAGGTCAGCTGGTCTTCCAGGGCTTTCTTCTGGGTGGTCAGGCCGGAGACCCGCTTCCGCTGCTCCCCGAGCTGCTTTTCCGCCGCGTCGAGCTTGGCAATGACTTCGCGGATCTTGCCCAGGAGGATGGTCCGTTCCTCGGCCTTGCCCGTGAGGGGCCGATCACCAGTGGAGACCGGGCTCACGCCGAGTCCCCTGACCTTGGCGAGGTCAGCATTGATGTCCGTCACCATCTGGGTGGCGGCGAGAACGTCCGCCACGAGCGAATCCTTCTGCTCGTTGGCCCGCTGCTGGTCGAGGACCAGCTGGTCATACCGCTTCTTGCTCACACAACCCGTGAGCGCACCGGTAATACAGAGCAGCAAAACTATCTTACGCATGACAGGTATCCTGAATTGAAGGCGATGGAGGGGACGTCCCCACCGGGGAACGATGCACAACCCGCCCCTCGAGAGCCACCCCCCGGCCGCTTTCTGGAGCGTTCCGATGACCCGCCGATTCCCCAAACTGCCCCTGTTGGCCGCCTTGGCGGCCTGCGGCCCGTCGACCCCCCAGACTGCCCCCGGCCCCAGGCCCTTCACGCCGCCCAGCAGCGCCGCGGAACCCATCGTGGCACCAAACGTCCCGGTGCTGGAGGGGCTGCCGCAGGCGGTCCGCATCGGGCTGACGGTTTATGTGGCCGGAGCGGTCGCCGCGGTTCGCGCCGCGGTGCTCGAAGGCCTCGACAAGGGCTCCCCGCCGGCGATCACCATCATCGGGGTCGCGGCACTTCCCGAACCGGCAATGCGGGTCATGCTTGATGGCGTCGCCCAGCTTCGCAGTGAATTCCCCGATCGCACCCGGATGGGCAATGAGTCGCGCGGTGGACGCCCCGGACGCGGCGGGATCTAGGCCGCCGCTACGGCGAGGTACCCCTCTCGGGTCACCAGCCGCGCCGAGCGCGCAACGAGACGATCTGTGCCGTATGGTGCTTGCCGTGCCAGCTGTAGATCCCCAAGCTGCGCCACAGCGGAACGGCGACCTTCTGTTCGGGATGGAAGAAGGTGCGATCGAGATCAGCGTGGGTGAGCGACTCGAGCAGGATGACCCAGCGCCGATGCAGTCCTTCGAGGAGCGAAAGCGATGGCGCAACCGGCATGGTGCGGCTATCGGGAAACTCTGCCCATTGGGCCTCGAGGTACGGCTTGATGACTGGATTGTCCTCCGTGAGGGCAAGCTTGAAGCGGCAATACGCGTTCATGTGGGAATCGGCCAGATGGTGCACCACCTGGCGCACCGTCCAGCCGCCGTCACGGTAGGGCGTGTCCAGTTGGGTGTCCACCAGTCCCGTCACGGCAACCCGGAGCTTGACCGGGGCCTCGACGATATCTCGGCGCCAGCCAATCACCTTCGATTCATCCGGCATGTCAGGGGCCGAGAAGCGGCCGATGGGATAACGGGGATCGTCGGTCACGGGTACGACCTCATGTCAGTGCGTCAGGCGAGCGTGGCTGTCCGTGATTGAGGCTACGACGGAACCGGTCGTCCCACAACCCGAGCCCACCCGTCGGGATCAGTGGCCCCTTCAGTTGAAAACACCAGGACCCGCGGTCGCTCGCTGAGTCGCAGATGCTCCGCCACCGGGGCAAACGCGGGATCAAGTACCATCGCCAGCAACCCGGCAACACTTGCTGCCCCGGATTCCCCTGCAATCACGGCGGGATCCCCGCCTGAGGGGGTGGCCAGCCGTCGCATCGCGCGTTCGGCCCAGTGGTCCGGGATCGCCATCACGGCATCGGCTCCGGCGGAGATGACCTGCAGGGCCGTCGTCGACGGCCAGCCACAGTTGAGTCCGGCCATCATCGTGCGCAACGACCCGCGTGCGCGCGCCGGCCGGCCCGCGAGCACGGAACTGAGGACGCAATCGGCTTCAGTCGGTTCGACGACGGCGATCCGCGGCCGCCGAGCACCATAACGATGCCAGAGATACGACACCATCGCCGCAGGCCAGGTCCCCACTCCGGCGTGGAGCACCAGCAGATCAACGGCGGATTCCGCCTCGGGAAACAGCGTCGACTCGAGTTCTCGAGCATGGGTCCAGTAACCCGCCGCGATCCATTCCGGGATCTCTTCGTACCCGGGGCACGCGGCATCCTGGATCAGGATCCAGCCCGAGCGTTCGGCGGCTTCATGCGCTCTCGCGACGGCAAGATCGTATCCGCCATCCACCAATACGACCTCGGCCCCTTCGCGGGCGATTGCCTCGATCCGCGCCGGGACGGTGTGTGATGGGACGAAGACGACGGCGCGGGCGCCGGTGCACCGGGCACTCCACGCAACCGCCCGGCCGTGGTTGCCGTCGGTGGCGGTCGTGAAGGTCACCGGACCAGCCTCCGGGTGGCGCGCCAGCCAGTGGTGGATCGCGAACGATGCTCCAAGTCCCTTGAACGCGTTCAAGCCGAAGCGCGCCGATTCATCCTTGAGGTGGAGCGAAGCAAGGCCAAGCTCCTGCGCCAGTGTGGCGAGGGTGTGCAACGGCGTGGGGCGATACTCGGGAAGTGCGTGGTGACAGCGCCATGCCGCGTCGGCCAGCAATGACATGCGGGCGATGTCAGGCGGGAGTGCGGGATTCCGGATCAGGTGAAAGGCCGGCGCCATGGGCTCGCCCGCGGGGGTCACGCGGCACGCGCTCCAGCGATGATGGCCGCCGGGACGCCGCGGCAAGGAATCACAGGGAAATCTGAATACCTGACGTGAAGAGGCGATCCGTGTCCTGATAGCCAGGGTTGGGCAAACCATCGTAGCGGATGGCGTATGCGATCTTCATGGCTACCTGGCGCGTCAGCGGAGCGAGCAGCGAAGTCTCGGTGTTGATGCGAAGATCCTCGCTCTGCCGGAAATTCGGGAGGAACTCGACGGTCTGGGTGAGCAGGGCCCGCGGGCCGATCTTCCGCTGATAGACACTGGCCGCCCGGCCGCCAAGAAAGTCGAGGCTGTTGCCTTTATTGACGACGGCACGCTGCGCGGTGAGCGAGAGGCCGCCTTCGAACACCAACCGGTCATTGGCTGTCTTGACGACCTCCGACGACAGCCCGGTCACGGCGGACGTCCGCGACGCCAGGCCCGCGAAGGTGTTTCGTTCGTAGGTCAAGGAGGTGTAGATCGCCAGCCGCTTGGCCACCGCCGCATCGACCCGGAAGGAGGCCCGCCAGATCGAGACAACAGTCTGCCCCTTGCTGCGGCCATTGACCACCGCGAACTGCTGGCTGAGCGTAGTGCCGCCGAACTTTGCCGAAATCTTGTCGCCGATGTTCAGGGTCTGGACCGAGGTGTTCCCGGATGTCGCCACATAGCCCACGTCGCCGGTGAACTTGATCGGGGACGGCTTCGGGGGTGCCGTCTTGGCGGTGTCGGCGCCAAGCAGGGTGAGGAAGAGCGGTAACGCTGCTGCCAGCAACATGTTGAGGGCTCCGTCTGGGCGGGCGCCCCGCGAGACACCTTGAGGCACCCTTCGAAAGTAACTCCTCGTGTGCCAACGTGCCCCGCCCGCGGTTCCGGGTGAGTTAGTTTGCCGCGGAAGTGATTCGTTTCCGGTCTACCCCACGAGTCGGTCCACGACCCCGGACAGCAGTTCAGGACGAGTCACGGTCCCCTGGGCGGCTTTCGGCGACCCGCCACCACGACCCCCCACCGTGCCGAGTGCCGCCTTGAGGAGTGCTCCGGCATCGATGCCGGTGCCCGGCGATGTGGCGAAGAAGACGGTCGGCGGCGAGGAGAGCGTCGCGACAAACACCACTCGGTCAAGGGTGGTGACATCCTGAGCCATGGTGCGGAGCAGGGTCGGCGAATCGCGTTCGCTCCGGTACACCACTCGTCGCAGGCCGTCGCTGTCCGGGGCGGTCGCGGCGACCAGTGCGTGCAATCGCGCGGTCGCCACCTCGCGCTCCAGCGTTTCGATCCGTTCGCGTTGCACCCTGAGCTCGGTCTGCCGCTTGGCAGCGATCTCGGGCAACTCGTCGATCGCGCAGGACGAGGCCTCGGCGGTCCGTGCCAACAATTCCTCGCGCTCGTGGAGGTGCCTGAGCACCCGGTCACCGGCGAGGAAACCAACCCGTGAATGGCCGCGGACCCGCTCCACACCGTGGACCATGATCGCGCCGATCGCCGACGTTGACGAGACATGCGTCCCGCCACAGGCGCTGCGGTCGAGCCCCTCGATCGTGACGATCCGGATCGCGCCTGATCGCGTCGGAGCCTTCCTGAGGCCACGCGCGAGGGCGCCAGCGGACTCCTCGAAGCTGACCGTGACGGGGCGAGCGGCAGACACTGCGCCGTTCGCGGTCACTTCGAGGTCATGCAGCTCGGCGTCACCCGCGGCGGCATCGAACTCGATGCTGGAGTGGCCGGCGCCGAAGTGCACGCTGATCGTTTCCCAGCCGAACCGGCTCGCCGCAATGGCAGAGAGTAGATGCTGGGCGGTGTGCTGTTGCATGTGATCACGACGACGGACCGGATCGACTTCGCCGTGGACCGGTCCAAGTGGCAGCGGGGCATCGAGCACGTGCACGACACGATCGTCCTCGTCGATCACGTCAATCACCGGGACGCCGTTGAGGGTACCGGTGTCGTGCGGCTGGCCGCCCGAGGTGGGGTAGAACGCACTGCGATCAAGAATCGCGTGCTGCACATCGACGCCGTGCGCGACGATCGCGCCGTCGAAGCTGCACACGGCGGCATCGTGGTAGTAGAGCCGCTCGGTCATGCCAACCGCACTGGGTCGCCGACGCGCACCACTCCGGTACTGCGGGGCACCAGATTCTGGCCGAAGCTCACCCCGAAGCGTGGCAGCGTGTGGATCCGGACCAGGGTGCGCAATGGTTCCTGGTCGGCGTCGCGATCGCCGGTTTCCTGGTCGGTCGTGGTCACCACGCAGCGGACGCACGGCTTGACCGCGTCCAGGATCACTTCACCCGCGGCGACCGTGTGCCAGGTGTCCTCGTCCCAGGCGACGGCGGCTCCCACCACGATCGTGGGCCGGAAACGCCCCATGGGCACGGGAGTGACCAGGTGGCTGTTGAGCGCTTCAAGTGAGGCCTCCGTCACCGCCAGCACGGGATAGCCGTCAGTGAACGTCGTTTCCGCTTCCGGTCGCGGCGAATAAGTGGGATCGATTGGACGGTGTGTCATGGCGCCGTAACGGACCAGCCGGCATGAATCGCCGATCACCGACGAGAACCAATCGGCCGCCGCATCGCCCTGATCAATGACTTGCAGCCCGTCATCTCCCCAGATCGTGACCGCGCGGATCGCTCCATCCGCCACCAGCTCCTGGTGCAGCGGTTGCACTGCCGGGGCTGTCGCGGACAGCTGGTCGCCCTGGAGGGTCGGGGCGATGGTCGCCAGCCTTGGGTGCCCTCGCTGTGACATGAAGCGACCCCGGGCGTCCACGAGCATCAAGCGACGATCGCCGACCGGACCAAGACGGTCGATCGCGAGTGCATCGACCGCATGACCGCGGCAGCCCTTGATGGGGTAGCGGTGCAGCGAGGTGACATGCATGCAGGGAATATACGACTTCGCCGCACACCCCTCGATCGTCGATCCCGCATGGCACCCAAGCGCCGACGACCCCATCTTTGTCGGACACCTCAATCCCGACACCCATGCGCCCAACCCTGTTGTTTGCGACCCTGGCCGCCCTGGCCCCTGCCCTCACGGCCCAAGCCCCGGCGATCCACACCCTGCTGCCGGTCCCCGCCTCCGTGGCGATGAACGGGGCTCGATTCCCGCTCGACGCCGGGTTGACCGTCGCAATCACGGGTTTCCGTGACGGGCGGCTCGAACGCGCTGTCGGACGGGCACTGACTCGGCTCGAAGGCCGGATCACCGTTCCGCTGACCCGGACGTATTCGGCGGATCGCGCCGCGCGTCTGGTCATCAACGTCGCCCGGGCGGGCTATCCCATTCCCGACGTCGACGAGGACGAGTCGTACACCCTCGACGTGTCGGGCGAACAGGCCGCGTTGACGGCTCCGACGGTGGTTGGTGCCATCCGTGGCCTGGAGACCCTGTTGCAGCTCCAGGCCGCTGATGGGCGCGGCTATTTCCTGCAGGGTACCCGAATCAAGGATGCGCCGCGCTTCAAGTGGCGCGGCCTGCTCGAGGACGTCGGCCGGCACTTCGAGCCGGTTGAGCAGATCAAGCGGACGCTCGACGGGATGGCGATGGTCAAGCTCAACGTCTTCCACTGGCACCTGAGCGAAGATCAGGGTTTCCGCGTCGAGAGCAGGCGGTACCCCAGGCTCCATGAGATGGGCTCCGACGGGCTCTACTACACCCAGGCCCAGATTCGTGACATCGTGAGCTACGCCACGGATCGCGGCATCCGCGTGGTGCCGGAATTCGACGTGCCGGGTCACTCGACCGCCTGGCTGGTCGGCTATCCCGAACTCGCCAGCGTCCCGGGGCCCTTCTCCATCTCGCGCACGTGGGGTGTCCTCCCCGACGTGATGAACCCGATCAAGGAGTCCACCTACCGTTTCCTCGATGGTTTCATCGCGGAGATGGCGCTGCTCTTCCCCGATCGGTACTGGCACATCGGCGGCGACGAGGTCAACCCGCAACAATGGAAAGCCAGTCCCACCATCCAGGTATACATGAAGGCGCACGGGATCAAGAACGAAGACGCGATGCAGGTGGCCTTCAATCGCCGGCTCTTCGGCATCCTCAAGGCCCATGGCAAGGAGCCGGTCGGCTGGGATGAGATCCTGCAGCCCGACCTGCCCAAAGCGGCGGTGATCCAATCGTGGCGCGGCGTCAACTATCTCACCGAAGCCGCCAAGCAGGGACGCCGGGCCATTCTGTCGGCACCGTACTACCTCGATCATATCAAGCTGGCGAGCGAGCACTACCTCGCGGATCCACTGCCAGCCAACACCGACCTGACCCCGGCGCAGCAGGCGCTCATTCTCGGCGGTGAAGCGTGCATGTGGAGTGAGTACGTGACCCCGGAGATCATTGAGTCGCGCATCTGGCCCCGGCTCGGCGCGGTGGCGGAACGATTCTGGTCACCGCGCGAGGTGAACGACGTCAACGACATGTACCGTCGGCTCGAGGTGACCTCGCGTCGACTCACCGAATTCGGCCTGACGCACGAGAGCCAGACCGACGCGATGATCCGCCGCTTTGCCGCCGGTGACGACGCAGCCCTGTTCAGTGGATTGCTCGAATACGCCCGGCCGCGCGGCTTTGGCCTGGGCCCCGGCGCCAACGCCACCCAGTTCACGCCGTTGACACGATTGATGCACGCCGCGCGCACCGATCCGTGGAATGGCTGGCGGATGAACGACCGCGCCAGGCGGGCCGCGGGCGGCGATACGGCTGCCGTGCGGGGGTTACGTGAAGACTTCGCCAGGATGGCCCAGTTCCGCGCCGGCCTGGAAGGAGTGCGCGATCGGATCCCCATGGCGAACGATGGCATGCCAGTGGCTGGGGCATTGCTCGACCTGTCCCGGATCGGTATGCAGGCACTTGAGTACGTCACCCGGAACGCGACACCGGCACCGGTCTGGCGAACCACCGCCGATTCCACCCTCAAGGCCATCGAGGGGAAGACCTTCGGTCAGTTGCGGCCCATCGGCGCCGAGGCGGTTCGTGCCCTGGTGAACGCCGTCCCGAAATAGTGGGCACCCCCGGGGCTGGACCCTTTTCATGGCCCCGGGAACGCCGTAACCTTTGGCGACCTTTCTTCTCCTTTACTCTCCGAGGCAAGACCATGTCCCGTCGAGCGCTCGCTCGCGCTGCGTTGCTCGCCGTCCTCCTGACGGCCGCCTGTGCCGGCCATGCCCCGCCTCCTCCCGCCCAGCCAGCCATTCCGGTGCCCACGGGCCCGAACACGCTGACGCCAGCCGAACAACGCGCGGGATGGGTGCTGCTCTTCGACGGCACCACCCTGAACGGCTGGCATACCTACAAGCAGTCCCCCGGTATCACGTCGGGATGGGCCGCGAAGGACGGTGCCATCGTCCGCACCGGGCCCTCGGGAGACCTCGTCAGCGACCTGCAGTATGACACCTTTGAGCTCGAGCTCGAATGGAAAATTTCGCCGGGCGGCAACAGCGGCGTCTTCTACTGGGGCAACGAGGGAACCGACGCGATCTACATGAACGCACCCGAGATGCAGCTCCTCGACAATGTCGGCCACGACGATGGCAAGTCGCCGCTCACCTCGGCCGGTGCGCTCTATGGCCTGTATCCGGCACCGCAGAACCTCGTCAAGCCCGTCGGCGAGTGGAACACGTCGATCATCGTCACCCATGGGTCGAAGGTGCAGCATTGGCTCAACGGCGTGAAGATTGTGGACGTCAATTTCGACTCCAAGGAGATGAAGGCGAAGATCGCAGCCAGCAAATTCAAGCAGTGGGAGACCTTCGGGTTGGCACGCCGCGGCCATCTCGCCCTGCAGGACCACAACGGCACCGTCTGGTTCCGCAACATCAAGCTGAAGGAGTCCAGGGAGAGGGAGTACCCCCGATGAGCGCCCGTATCAGGCTGCAGGTCATGATGTTCCTCCAGTACTTCATCTGGGGCTCCTGGGCGGTCACCCTCGGCACCTACCTCGGCAGTACGCTGAAGTTCGAGGGCGCCCAGATCGGGTTGATGTACGGCACCACTGCCATTGCGGCGATCGTCTCGCCGTTCTTCATGGGGACCGTCGCCGACCGCTTCCTGCCGACCGAGAAGATGCTGGCGACCCTTCATCTCATCGGCGCGGCGCTGCTCTGGTATGTCTCGACCCAGACGAGCTTTCAGGCGATGTACCTCGGCATGCTGCTCTACGCGCTCTGTTACATGCCGACACTCGCCCTCACCAACTCGCTTTCCATGAGCCACCTGAAGGACGCGGCAGCGGAATTCGGCTCGATCCGCGTCCTCGGCACCCTTGGCTGGATCGCGGTCGGCCTGCTGCTCGGCAAGCTGGGTGTCGACGCCACCGCCACGCCGCTGCGCATCGCGGCCGGAGCCTCGCTCGCCCTGGGGTTGTTCTCCTTCCTGCTGCCGCACACACCACCGCCGGCACGCGGCCGGCCATTCTCGTCACGCGACGCCTTCGGGCTCGACGCCCTCGCGCTCCTGAAGGACCGTTCCTTCCTGATCTTCGTGATCGGGTCGTTCCTGCTCTGCATCCCGCTCCAGTTCTACTACGCGTTCGCCAATCTCTTCCTGAACGAAGTGGGTGTGGCCAACGCCGCCGGCAAGATGACGATGGGACAGATGTCGGAAGTCGTCTTCATGCTGGCCATCGGTGTGCTGCTGCGGAAGTTCGGCATCCGGATCATCATGCTGGTGGCGATGCTCGCCTGGGCGGCGCGCTACTTCCTGTTCGGCATGGGTGACGCAGGCAACGGAGTCTGGATGCTCTATATCGGCCTGTTGCTGCATGGCGTCTGCTACGACTTCTTCTTCGTGAGCGGGCAGATCTACGTGGACCAGCAGGCAGGACCCAGGATCCGCGGCGCGGCCCAGGGCTTCATTGCCCTGGTCACCCTCGGCGTCGGCAACTTTGTCGGATCGTGGGTCTCCGGATTGATTGTTGACGCACATAAGACGGCGACGGGCCATGACTGGGCCGCGATCTGGCAGGTTCCCGCGATCGGCGCACTGGTGATCTTTGCGCTGTTTGCGCTGATGTTCAGGCCGAAGCCAACGACCGCGTAACATGTTCATCGAAGCCTGCGTCGACTCCTATTCGTCCGCCCTCTGCGCCCAGGTCGGCGGTGCCGATCGCGTGGAGCTCTGCGACAACCTGGCCGACGGTGGCACGACGCCAAGTCATGGCGCACTGGCGTTGTCACTCGAGCGACTGACGATCCCGGTCTTTCCGATCATCCGGCCGCGAGGCGGCAGCTTCTGCTATTCGGAGGATGAAATCACCGTGATGGAGCGGGAGGTCGTCCACGCCGCCGAGCTCGGCGCGCCGGGCCTGGTCATCGGCGCATTGACAAAATCAGGGGAGATCGATGAGCAGGTCGTTGGACTCCTGCAGGCAGTCGCCGAGGATTGCGTCCTGACCTTCCACCGCGCGTTCGATGTCTGCCGCGATCCGCACGAGGCCTTGGAGACCCTGATCCGGCTTGGCGTGCACCGCGTTCTCACTTCGGGCCAGCGCGCCACCGCATGGGAGGGCCGCACCCTGATCGCCGAGCTGGTACAACAGGCCGGTGATCGCATCGTGATCATGGCAGGCGGCGACATTGACGAGCGCAACGCCGTGGATCTCGTCCGCGAGACCGGCGTAGGGGAAATCCATGTCAGGGGAACTTCGCGCGTCAGCGAAAGGATGGTCTTCCATGACCACCCAGTGCCGTTCCGCCGACCGCTTCCAACCGACGAGACCGAGCGGTCGGTGACCGACCCGGAACGACTGCTTGCCATCCGGAAGACGATGATCGATTGATCGACCATCGGTCGTCAATCAATCAGGAATCGGCCACCGCGCCCGCTTGGGTGTGAAGCAGAGCTCCGCCACGCCCTGGCCCAGGAGTCGCTGCAGCGGGCCGGCGAAGGGAAAGAGAACGTACTGTGCTGGGAGGATCGCGGTGGACGCCACCGCGCCGAGCCACTCGGGTTGGTGCCCCAGCGGCATGCCGATGAAATACTGGGCAGCGAGGGTGATGCCGGCTCCAAGTTCGCCGATGCCGGCGGCCTGCCGGATGCGTTGGCGGAAGGTGTGAGACATTGGGCACTCCCCTGGCAGGTCGCCCTCATCTCCACTTGACCCCTTGCCGGGAACGGAGTTCAGGCTCGCCTAGTATCGGTCGGCGCTATTTCCGACTTAGGTGACCCCAATTCTCCCTCAAAGCACCTGACGATTTCCCCCGCGGGTTCGACCGTGGTGATCCCGGCGACACTCTTCCCTGCCTGCCAGTACTCGTCCCCTCCCTTGGGATCGAGGGACGCGAGCTTGAGCTGACGGATCGAGCGCAGCGCGAACCAGATCCGCATCCAGCGCTTGCGACGGTGGCCGCGCAGCATCCACCGGGCGAACGGCCCCGCGCGCAGTCCCATCCGGTCGATCCGCGGTGTCCGGATGACCGCCACCGGTACACCGGAAATCCGCTCCGAGAGCACGATGTCGGTTTCCGTTGCCGCCAAGATTGCCTGTTTGTACGGCTGGCTGGCCAGGCACTCGACGGTGGCGATGAAGCGGGTGCCACACTGGACCCCGGCGTATCCCAGGTCGAGCATGGCGCGGAATTCCGCCGCCGTCCCGACTCCTCCAGCAGCGACAACCGGCAATCCGAGCGCGCTCAATTCGTCAAGCAGCTCGTCGGCACCCTTTCCACCCGCGTGTCCACCAGCCCGGCGATTGACCGCGATGAGTCCCTTCGCACCGTTGGCCGCGCTTTTCTCGGCCCACTTCCGCTCGGTCACGTCGTGGTAGACGATCCCTCCGAACGGCTCGACCATCCGTACCACCCACTTCGGATTCCCGAGCGACGTCACGAAGAACCGCACTCCTTCCTCCAATGCGATCGCGACCCACTGCTCCATCCGCTTCCGGTAGCTGCTCGAGGAGTCTTCGATCAATGCGTTCATGCCGAAGGGCTTCGACGTCAGCGACTTGATCAGTTGGAGGCCGGCCCGATACTCGTGGCCGTGCACGTAGGTGAGCGCGATCGGCTGCACGATGCCGATGCCGCCCGCCTCGGAGGCCGCGGCAACCAGTTCGGGATTGGAGCAGGGGTACATCGCACCGCAGATCAACGGAACCCGGATACTGGCATCACGCGTCAGGGGAGTGTCCATCAGACGGGAGGCGCCAGCCGCCAGGTCGCCGTGACCACAGCCACGGTGTCGCCAGCCGTGTCAACGATCGGCGCCGACACCTGGATATCGACGGGCTCAGTGACCTCGGGCGGCGTGGCGGTGCATTCGGCGATCAGCGTTCCGCGCGCCTTCTTGCGGTACTCGATCTGCATACCCACCAGGATGCCCCGGGCGCTGGTCGCCGCCGTCAGCATCGCGAGACCGGTGGCGACCTCACCGAGATTGGCGAGCGCAATGGCATGAATGCTGTTGAGATGATTGCGTATGGCGCGATGGTCGCGCAGCGACACCCGCGCACGCCCGGGCTCGAGGGTTTCGATTCGTGCCCCGATCGATCCGGTGTAGGGAACAGACCGACCGAGCAGCCGCGCAAAGAGCCACTTCCCGCCGGGAAGTGGCTCGAGTCGCCGCCAGAGTGCGAGCAGCCGGCCCGCCACCGCCTCAGGCATGATCGGGAGGCGCCGCCTCCTCCACCACCACCGCCGTGCCATAGCAGAGCACTTCGGTAACACCCCGCATGATCTCGGTGGCATCGTACCGCACGCCGATCACGGCGTTGGCGCCGACATGCTGGGCCTGCCCCAACATGATATCGTAGGCGTTCTCGCGAGCGAGTTCGCACATCGAGGTGAAGATGGTGATGTTCCCGCCGAAGATCATCTGGACCCCGGCGCCGATGTTGCCGAAGATCGAGCGCGACCGCACCACGATGCCGCGCACCAGCCCCAGCGACTGCGTCACGTAGTACCCCGGAACGTCAAAAGTCGTGCTGGTCATCTCATGCGGGATCGGTGCCGCGCCGCGTCGTGTCAGGGTCGCCATGTGCCCTTCGCTACCGCCGGGATGAACTGATCGAGCCCGCGCGGCGGAAACGCGAGTGTCTTGCCCTGTTCAGCGCTCATGTACGCCGTCATCAGGACCTGCATCACTTCGACCCCATCCTGGAAGGTGAGCAGCGGCTTCTCAAGCCCAAGGAAGGCGCGGACGAAGTGCCGGTCTTCGGCGACATACCCATATGTCGCGGCCTCATCCGGCACCACCGGCATCAATCCCATTTCGGCGTTCTGCTTCTCGACCAGGTCTTCACCCGCGGCGCCCTGCACCTCGCGCGAGAAGAAGCATGACAGCTCGGAGTTGAGCGTGTTCCAGTTCATCGAGTACTCCGGCCCAAGCAGCTCACCGGAGAGCCGCAGTCCGGGTCCGACGAAACTCCACGACGTGGTTGCCTCGCCAATCACCGTATTCCCCTTGGCGTCCTGATAGGTGATGGTCACCGACGCGAAATCCTCCGACGGCCGCTTGCTGTAGTCGACACCTTTCCCGTACCGCGCCTTCAACTGCTTGACATACTCCGGCCGACTCCACTTGAGTGAGGCGATCCGGCCGTTGATGGCAACCGGCTTGAGGGAGGTGCGGGGCTTCCCCGGTTCGGTGAGCAGGAAGCGCACCACCTCGGCCGAGTGGCACATCATGTCATTGAGCACTCCGCCACCCTGTTGCTCACCCTGCCAGAACCAGGCGTTGTGTGGCCCCGAATGTTCCTCGGCGGCCCGGGCGAGATACGGCCGGCCAGTGGTTTTCGCTCCGCGGGCCCAGATCAGGTCGCGGCCGCGGACCAGCCCCGGCGAGAACAGCTGATTCTCGAGATATCCGTGCGCAATCCCCGCCTTGGTCATCAGGCGGAGCACCTCCTTCGCGTCGGCAACATTGCGCGCCAGCGGCTTCTCGCAGGCGATGCCGCGCAGCGTGCCCTTGCCGCGAACCACCGCCTCGCAGATCTCCTCGACGTTTTCGATCCGCGCATGGTTTGGCCCACAGAGCCAGATGGCATCGATCGCCGGATCGGCCACCATCTCGGCGATCGAGCGATAGGCCTTCGCGGCACCCACGCCAAGGCCGCGGGCCAGGCTCGCGGCCGACGCCGCGCCCTTCTGGTCGGGACTCCAGATGCCTCGAACGTCGCCGTCGCGCACCCCGGTCCAGCCGGTGATGTGAAAGCGGGCATTGAAGCCAGCGCCGACAAAGCCCACCCCGAGTCTGGTCGGTTTCATTGGCCGCGCACCGCCCGTCGCACCGCGGCCGGTGGACACCCGGTCCATGCTGCCATTCCGGTGTTTCCGAGATAACCGATGTCCTTGATGCCGATCTTCGAGGTATAGAAACCGCTGGCGGTGAAGTCACGGAACGAATTGAACCAGGTCACCCCGGGCATCATTTCGCGGCGGGCCTTCGTCGGCCAGGCAATGTCGTCGAGCACCTGTCGGCGCTGTGGATCGGTGCAGTAGGTGAAGAACTTGCCGTAGCGATTGATGCACTCGGTGTCGAGCCAGGTCAGGCCGGCCCGGTGCCGCGCAATCAGGCTGGTCTCGAGCCCCAGCATGACGTCCATGAACTCCGGCACGCCGGCTTCCGTGGCACTCCCGCTGTGACCGTCGCGCGGGATGATGTAGTCCACCAGCATCCGGACCGTCTCCCATTCCTGCGGCAGGAAGTTCTTCGGCTGATAGGCAACCCCGGTCTTCGCCGCCGCCACCGCGGCCATGGCGTGTTCCATCGCCTGCTGCATGTGCGGCGACATGATGAAGGTGCCCGCGGCGATGCTGCCCATCGTCGAGAGCATGTCGCGCCGGCTCAGCTCATGGCCGGCAGCGGCGTCCAGGACGTCGTCACTCACAGCTGGCCTCCTTTCCGCTGCTGTGCAATGAAGCGGGACGTGCGCATCGAAAGCGCAAGGATGGTCCAGGTCGGGTTCTTGTCCGCCTGGGAGACGAACGGTCCCCCATCGGCGACAAAGAGATTCTTGCAGTCCCACGCCTGGCAATGCTGGTTGAGCACGCTGGTATTGGAATTGTCGCCCATGCGCACGCAACCGAGCTCGTGGATGATCGATCCGCCTGTGGCGATGCCGTAGCCACGTTCCCTGGTCGGCATCGGGGAATGGACCTCGGCGCCCATCTCCTGGAGCAGCGCCCGGAACGTCTCCTGCATGTGCTTGACCTGCAGGTACTCGTGATCGCTCCATTCCCAGTGGAAGCGCAGCACGGGAATGCCGTACTTGTCCTTCGCCTCGGGGTCGAGTTCGCAGAAGGACTTCTCGTTGGGAATCATCTCGCCCCGTCCCGAGAAACCGACGTTGGTGCCGTAGTACTTGCGGTAGTCGGCCTTCAGCGAGGCCCCATACCCTCCGCCACCGGGGAGATTCTGGATCCCGCCCATGAAGCCGGCGCTCGGCATGTCGAGCCCGCCCCAGATCTCGATGTGATAGCCACGCGGGAAATCGAGCTTCTTGTTGTCCAGCCACCACGGCATGTAGAGGTGAGCGCCGCCGACCCCGTCGCAGTTGTGGCGCGGCATGTCCATCAGCGCGGGCACGAAACCGCCAACATCGGTGCCAGTCGTGTCGGTGAGGTACTTGCCCACCAGTCCGCTCGAGTTGGCCAGCCCCTGCGGGAACTTCGCCGACGTCGAGTTGAGGAGAATCCGGGCCGTCTCGCAGGCACTGGCGGCCAGCACCACGACCTTCGCATCGACCCGCTTCTCCTTCCCGGTCATGCTGTCGATGTAGACCACGCCATCGGCAAGTCCGCGATCATTCAACGTCACCTCGCGCACCATGGCGTTGGTCCGCAGCGTGAGCTTGCCGGTGAGCAGCGCCGGCAGCACCAGCACGTTCGTCGACGAGAAGTTCGCATTCATGGTGCAGCCGCGGTTGCACTGCCCGCAATAGTGACACGGCGCCCGGTTGTTGAGCGGGCGCGTCAGGATCGAGAGACGCGATGGAATGCAGGTGACCTTCTGCTTGTCGGCGGCCTTCTTGACGAGGTGCTCCCAGCACCGCGGCGTTGGCGGCGGCAGGAAGATGCCGTCCGGATGGTTCCGCATCCCCTCCTTGCTGCCGAAGATCCCCACCAGCCGATCCACATCGTCGTAGTACGGCGCCAGGTCCTTGTAGGAGATCGGCCAATCGTCGCCCAGGCCATCCACCGACTTGTGCTTGAAGTCGTCGGGGCCGAACCGCAGCGAGATGCGACCCCAGTGATTGGTGCGACCGCCGAGCATCCGGGCCCGCCACCACTGGAACTTGCTCCCTGCGGCGGTCGTGAATGGCTCACCTGGGAGGTTCCATCCGCCGATGCAGGCGTCGTGCTCGCCAAAGGGCCGCTCCGGTGAACTGCCGCCCCGCCGGGCGGTCTCGTAGGGCCATTTGAGCATGTGCGAATCGGTCGCGTTGTCCCACTTCCCACCGGCCTCAAGCAGGATCACCCGGGCGCCGGCCTTGGTCAGTTCGTGTGCCGCCATCCCGCCACCGGCTCCAGAACCCACGATGCAGACATCGAAGACGTCCCGCTTGACCCGCTCAGGGGAACTCATGGGCTCGGATCCTTGGCTGGGAATGGTTAGTAGTTGCAATAAGTACTATGACAAATAAGTCTTTTTCAGCCAACTTGTTACGGTCAAGCTCCAGATCTACTTCTCGTTACCAATCACCATCAACCTGTCCCTGCTAGAATCTCAGCTTCCTCAAGTACTCGTAGCTCGCCTTGATGCTCGCGATCGGATCGGGTGGGTCGTCGTGTTCGACGAAATAGTGCTTGATCCCAGCCTCTTTGTGCTTGGCGAAAAGCTCCGCCCATTTGATGGTGCCCTTGCCGACATCGCGCATCTCGTAGCCTGGCGGCGGGCCGGCGTCCTTGACATGGACCATCGGGAAGCGCCCCGGCCACTTCTTGAAGTACTCCAATGGGTCCCCACCACCCTTGGTGATCCAGTAGATGTCCATTTCGACCTGGAGGGTCTCGGGCGAGGTCGCCTCAAGCAGGACGTCAAAGACCCGGCGCCCTTCGACTTGCCGGAATTCGGTCTCGTGATTGTGGTAGGCCACCTTGATCTTGTAGATCTTGGCGTCCTCCGCCGCCTTGTGGATGATGTCGGCCGTACGTTTGATGGCGTCGATCGAACTTCGATCGGCATCGTCCAGGGAGGCGATCACGAGCCACTTCTGGCCGATTTCGGCGGCCTCGTTGAGGGTCCGGTTCCACGAACCGCGGATTTCCTTCATCCCCAGATGGGCCGCGGGCGAGGCCAGTCCGTTGCGGTCGAGCAGTTGGCGGATCGCTCGGGGAGGTCGGTTGAAGTAGCCGCCGGTGCCGCCGTAGAACTCGACCTCCTTGAATCCGAGGCCCGCCACCTCGGCAAGGGTCTTCTCGACACTCGCCTTCAGGCGATCGCGGACGGTATAGAGTTGCACGCCGATGCGCTCGATCTTCTCCAGCGCGAAGAGGTCGTTGCCGAGTGGAAGCAGGGACGCGGCCCCGGCGGCACCCAGGGCACCAACGAACGTTCGGCGGTCCATGGACGACTCCTTCGGGAACTGGATGGGCAAGGCGTTGGCCACGACAAGGGGATGTTCGGTCGGGCACTTCCAGGACGCAATGGAATCTGCCGCCCTCCTGACCAGAGGGCAACGCAGGCCGCATCCTCGCCTAGTGTGGTGTCCGCAGCCTCGGATCGGGGATCTGGTCGATCCGCTCGGTGAGGACTCGGGAAAGGAACTCCTGCGACTCGGCGAGCCGATCGATCTGCTGGGTCATGGACTCGATCTGGGCTTCCAGCTGCTCGACACGCGAATGCCCGACTTGTGGTGGCAGTGGGACCTCGTCGGTCAACGCGGAGTACGGCAGCCCCTGCGCCGTCGCGATCCCCCAGAGCCGGTTCTGCATCTTCTCTCGCTCCCGTCGTGCCTGAGACCATGCGACAACGAACACCACCGTGGTGACGGCAAAGAGACAGGTCGTGAGGAAGAAGAACAAGCCGGGTTCCATGGAACTTCTCCGTGGTGTGTGGTGGCGCGTCCGCCAAACAGGGTCAGCGGTTCCCTTCGAGATGAAGCCCATGGAGCACGCGGTGCAGTGCCGGCGCCAGCAGGATGCCCGACGCGGCAATCAGCACCAGGCCGGCGTAGAGCGCATAGAACGACGCGAACAGCTTCCCGGCGGTGGTCGGAATATCGCCCACCGGCCCCATGCCGCCGAGTAACATGGCGGCGTTGAGGAGCGAATCGATCCAGGTGAACCCGGCAAAGACGCGATACCCCAGGATGCCGATCCCCAGGGATCCCGTGATCAGGGCCATGGCAAGGAGAAAGTGTTGCAGGAGTCGATGGGCGAATCGACGACGGGAGAGGATCGGAGCGGAGTGATGCTCGTACATGGATCGCAGCCTCAGCGCAGCGTGGCGACAGTCTGGTCGCGTCCGTGCTGGCAGGGCACCAGCACGGTCGTCTTGCCGGTTGGATGGCTCAGAGCACTCAGGTCTTCTTGAGCGCCCGATAGGCCCACAGGATCACCAGCGCACCGATGACCGAGCCGATCAACCCGACGTTCGGGTTCATTCCCAGCATGTTGAAGAGAAGGCCCCCGACCCACGCTCCGCCAATGCCAAGCACGGTGGTCATGATGAATCCACCGGGGTCCTTTCCTGGCATGATCGCCTTGGCAATCACGCCAACGAGGAACCCGATGATGATGACATAGAGCAGATGCATACATCCTCCCGGTCAGGTCCGGCGCCTCGCTCGACGCCGTCGAGGAGTCCGTTCAGGATCCCCGCACCGCCCTACGGCGGGTCGTACCGCCGTGTTTCTCGAACGCACTCAGGGCTTGCCGGAATCCGGCTTGGCGAGGACGGCCGTCGTCCTGGTCAGCCCATAGATCTCCAGGCGGACCCTTCCGGACATGGGGTTCTTGCGGTTGACGACGACGCGGTCGCCGGAGATCGCCAGCACCGACCCGAGCGGGGTATCCACGCGACCGATCAGCCGCCCATCCGGGTTGAACACGAGCCAGGATCGCACCTTGTCAATCAGCGAAAAACCCCGGTTGACCCAGAGATTCCCATCCCCGTCGGTCATGATCTGTGCGATGGCGGGAAAGTGATTGGCGAACTCTGTGGCATCGAGCTTCTTGAGTTCCCCTGCAAGTGCCTCTGGCGAGACCACGCCTTTCAGTCGGTCGTAGGCTTCGCGTACCGTCGCCTTGTACTTCTCCTGATCGCCGGGACCCACTGGACGGATCGGCACGTCGAGCCGCACGACCCGCAGGAGTTTTCCGCTGGTGTCGTGGGTTTCAATCTCGAACCGGTCGGCTGTGGTCAGGTACCAGCGATCGCGCCCGACCACCACCTGGGTCGTGGCGCCGAAGATCAAGGGCTTGGGAATCACCGCGGCCTGGCCACCAACCATCATGGTCGACGGCACCAATTCCGCACCGCGGCTGATGGCAAGCGTGTCGTAGTGATCCGTGCGCGCGTTCAGGCCGAGAACCACGAGGCGGTTGCGGAACGCCTTCGGGACACCGGCCGGCGGCGGATCGGTCACCATGTCGAGGGAGAAGACGAACACGCCGTTCTCCAGCCGGCCGCGAAGCGAGGGTGGGACCGGTGCGTTGGTCGACGGCAGGATTCGCTCACCTAGCGGCATGCCATTCGCCGCGAAAAAGAGCCCTTTCTGCTGCGACGGGTCGAAGGCAAAGAGGGTGTCGCCTCCGAAATGAAGCAACTGCGAGACGGCGTGGAACTCACCCGGCCCATCCCCTGGAGCACCAAGGCGAGCCTCACGCTTCCCGTCAGCATCGAAGAGCAGGAGCTCCGCCGGATTCGCAGTCGACACCACCGATCGGCCGCTTCCCAACAGCGTCGCCGCGGACGCCGTGGACAGGTCCATCGTGGCATCGACCGAATCTCCGCCGAGGATCACGATCGGCTTGTCGGAAAGTGCCCATGTGGGGGTCGAGTCCCAGGCGTTTGCAGGATAAGAGAGCAGGGCCACACCCGCGGAGTCGCGGGACATGATGCGGGTGTCTGCCTCACCGCTGCCGCAGGCAACGAGCGTGGCGGCGAGCAGGCAGGCTGATGGACGTATCCCAAGACTTGACATGCGATCAGTGCTCCAGGAGGAACCAGGCTGGCTCGGTGGAAGATCGGGAAATCAGGCGGGGGCGCGGCGGGGGCGCGGCCACGACCCGCATCAGTTCGGCGCGCTTCCAGCCTTCCGGCGTATCCAGGACCCGCATCACCACGCCGGGTTCGACCATGAAAGGATAGGACACGTCGAACCGTGTCTGGGAGATCAGCTCCCCTGTCGTCGCGTCGCGCAGTTCAATCACGGTGTCATAGACCTTGTCGGGATCGAGAATGGGCGCGACGGCGCCGGTCACACCGGCGCGCACGGGACCCAGTCCCCGTGCCCACGCCGGATCGGCGGTCCGACCGAGCACCCAAAGCCGTCCGGCGCTGTCGACCCAGAACGCCTGGACCGTCGGTTGCGGGGGTTGGGTGTGGGTGAGCGCCAGCATCTGCTGGTAGTGCGGAAACCAGGCTGGATTCCGATCGATCGCCCTGATCAGCGCACCGGTGCTGTCCCAGTGCTCCAGGCGCCAGCGAAACTGCATCGGCATGGTCCAGTAGCTGCCGTCATGGCCCCGGGCGAGCCAGCGTGGACTCTTCACCGCCAGGGACGCACTGTCGGAACCGCCCAGTTCCCGGAGCAGGTTGCCCTGCGGATCGAGCAGCAGGAATGGCAGTGGCCGCTCGTTCATCGGCGACGTCAGGACGATGCGCTGATCGGGGAGCACGAGCGCATCCCAGATACCCATCGGCAATGGGATCGTGCGCCCATAGCCACGATCGGCACCGAACACCACGGCGCGCGGATTCTCCGCGAAGATGTAGACCGAATCCCCGGGCCCGACCCGGGCGAACAGCGCCCCGCGAAACTCACCGGCCTCATCGCCCTCAGCCCCGATGGTTCCGAGGAACCTGCCGTCGTCACCAAAGACCGCGGGCATGGCGCTGACACCACCGGGCTGGGGCACCAGGATGCGGGTCCCGTTCGGCAGGCGAGGACTGACGCGGGGCCAGGACATCATGACCCCTTCGCCCTGCGTCGCTCCGATCGTGAGCACGGAGTCGAGCTGGATGGGGGCCAGTCGGCGGTCTCCCGCGCCGCAGCCGAGCACAACACACACCCCCAGCACCACCCCGCCAATCAGGAGCCGTTGCCACGTTCGCGCGTCACTCATCAATCATCCACCATCGACCACGGTTCACATCCCCGTCGGATGATCATGAAACACACACCGCAGCCCGAATTGCTCCGCGAGAAGCTCGCCGAGCGCCTTGATGCCGACGGTCTCGGTGGCGTAATGGCCGGCATAGATCAGGTTGATGCCGGACTCGAGTGCATCGAACGCGGTGTGATGAGCGCCTTCTCCGGTGATGAAGGTGTCGAGCCCAGCGGCCGAGGCTTCCGACACGCGGCTACCGGCGCCACCCGTGATGATGCCAACCCGCGTGGTGGTTTCGGGTCCGCCGGGAATGAGATGCACTCGGGTGTTGAGCAGTTCGGCCAGACGATCAACCAGAACGTTGCGCGGCATGATGAGTGGCCCGGCGGCGCCAAGGGGCATTCCCTGGTACGTGTCGAACGGCACGGCATCGACGATACCAAGCATCCGGGCAAGCACCGCGTTGTTGCCAACCTCAGGGTGCACATCAAGCGGGAGATGTGAGGAGTAGACGGCAATGTCGTGGTCCATCAACGCCTTGATGCGCCGGTAGCGCCGGCCAGTCATCGGCTGGTTGCCGTCCCAGAAGAGACCATGGTGCACCAGCAGCAGTGTGCCAGGATCACATTCGCTGGCAACACGGTCGATGGTCTGCTGCGACGCATCAACTGCCGTCACGAAGCCGGTCACGTCGCCGCGGTTGCTGACCTGCAGTCCGTTGAGGGCGCCGTCGTACTCGGGGGTCGTTGCCGTCTTGAGGAAACCATCGAGATACTCGGCAATGGCGTGCAGCGCGACCGATCTCATGCGCACGTCATCCTTCGAATGGCGCACCGAGAATGATCTCGAGCAAGCGCGCCAGGTCGTCATTGGAGTAGTACGAGATGGTCAGCAGGCCTCGTCCGCGTCGTTTCGCGGTGAGCCGGGCATCGGTGCCAAGCCGCTGACGGAGCGCCTCTTCCACCCGACGCGCATCGGCACTCGCCGGGCGTGCCACGGCCGGCTTCTTCATCATCTTGCCGCGGGGCTTTTCGAGGGTCTCCCCGCGAACCATGGCTTCGACCTCTCGCACCGAGCGGCCATGAGTTACGATGTCCTGCGCCATCTGCGAAATCTCGGACGGTCGCTCGAGCGCCAGCAGCGCCCGGGCGTGCCCTTCGGAAATCTTCTTCTGCTGCAACAGTTCCTGTACAACGGATGGCAACTTCAACAGCCGCAGCGTGTTGGCGATGGTTGAGCGGTCCTTGCCAACGAGCCGAGCGACTTCGGTCGCATTGACGTTGAATTCGGTGACCAGGCGTTGGTAACCGTGGGCGGCATCGATCGCCGAGAGATCGTCACGTTGCAGGTTCTCGATCAGGGCAAGTGTCAGGACGGTCCGGTCGTCGTAGTCACGAACGACCGCCGAGATCTTCGACCATCCCAACCGCTGCGCGGCCCGCCAGCGCCGTTCACCGGCGATCAGCTCGAATCGGGAGCCGACCGACCGGACAATCACTGGTTGCAGCAGGCCGGAGGCGGCGATCGAGGCCGCCAGTTCGGCGAGGCCCGCATCGTCGAAGCTGCGGCGTGGCTGGAACGGATTTGGTGATATGGCGGTAATGGGCAGCTCGCGCAGCGAGCCGCTGGCTTCGGCCTGTTCACGCGAGATGGGGCCCATCAGGGCTTCGAGACCGCGTCCGAGCCGTCGAGTTTCGGTCATGGGACGTTCCCCCCGCCCTTGTGTTCGCCGAGCGCCTCGGACCGCTTGATCAGTTCCTGGGCCACCGCCAGATAACTCTTCGCCCCAACCGACTGGACGTCATAGAGGAGAATCGGCTTGCCAAACGAGGGAGCCTCCGCCAGCCGGACGTTTCGCGGAATGACGGTCCGGAAGACGGTGGCGCCGAAGTACTCGCGCGCCTCGCTGACGACCTGCTTGGAGAGATTCAGGCGGGCGTCGTACATCGTGAGCAGCACGCCGTCGATCTGAAATTCGGGGTTGAAATTCTGTTGGACAATGCGTATCGTGTTGATTAGCTGAGAGATACCTTCCAACGCATAGTACTCGCACTGGATCGGAATCAGGACGCCATCGGCCGCAGTCAGGACGTTCAGGGTGACGAGGCCGAGCGACGGCGGGCAGTCGATCAGGATGTAGTCGTAGTCATTCTGGATCTCGGACAGCGCGCGCCGCAGGATCGTCTCGCGCTCCCCGATCGCCACCAGCTCGATTTCCGCCCCGATCAGATCCTGGGTGGCGGGAATCACATGCAGGAAGGGAAGCTGTGGGTCTGGGCGGATCACTTCCCGCATCGGCGTGGCGTTGATGATCACATCGTAGAGCGAGCGATCAACCGCACCCTTCTCGATCCCCACCCCGGAGGTGGCGTTCCCTTGGGGGTCGGCATCGATCAGCAGGGTCCGCCGCTCGGCGATGGCCAGCGACGCGGCAAGGTTGACGGCGGTGGTGGTCTTCCCCACCCCGCCTTTCTGGTTGGCAATCGCGATGGTGCGGGCCATAGTATGTCGAAATTGAGGGAGAGAAAGGACTCCTGCTCAATGATAGACCGAACGCGGACTGGGCGATAGCTGCAACAGTGGTGGTTTGGGTGGTTTCACGTGAAACAGCACGAGAAGCGATGGCCAATCTACGCTACACGGTCCACCCTGGAAACATGACAGCATCGTTGGTGTGTAATTTGTTTTAAATAAACGACTTATATCGTCATACTGTCAGCGGTAATTAGTGTAGCGGTGGTCGGCTGGGCTAGCAACACGTTAGGGGCAGGCTGCTGTGCTTCACTCATTCAAGCGAAGGGGCGCCTTCCGCAGCGCCCCTCGCTTCTCGCCTCTCGCTTCCCCTTCTCTTATCCTTGCCTGATCCACCGGAACACTTCCCCAAACGTCGGCTTCTTGCCGTACATCAGGATGCCGGTCCGATAGATCCGTCCGGCCAGCCACGTCGTGCCAAGCAGTGTCGCGATGCCAATGGCAAGTGATCCAGCCAGCTCGATGGGGGACACGGCCGCGAGCGACCAGCGAACCGGCATCACGAGTTGCGAGAAGAACGGCACAAAGGAAAGCGTGACTCCGAGTCCGCCGGTGGGATCCTTCATCACCGCGAACACACTGAAGAAGCCCAGCATCAACACCATCGTGACCGCTACGGCGTACTGTTGCGTCTCCTGGATGGTGTTGCAGATGGATCCGATCGCAGCATACAGGGCGCCGAACAACAGGAAGCCGAGCATGAAGTAGACGAGGAACACCACCAGCAGGTCGGTCGGCATGGCGGGAATCGGAAGCGATTGCATCGCGTCAGCACTCAGCCCGAACAACCCCGCCAGGCGTCCACGCTGACTCGTGACCAGGTAGTACGTTCCGCCCCAGATCGTCATTTGCAGCAAGCCGGTGAGTCCGACACCGAGCACTTTGCCGAGCAGCATCTGAAAGGGCCGCATCGAGGAGGCAAGCACTTCCATGATGCGCGAAGTCTTCTCCTCGATCACCGACGTCATCGTCTGCTGGCCGTACAGCACCACGCTGAGATACAGAAGGAAGGCCATGAAGTAGGCAATCGCAAACGACTGGACGCCGCTCTGCCCGGTCGCCTTTCCATCGCTGACCTTGGTGGCGTTGAGATTGATCGGCCTGATCGCGCTCGCCACGATCGCGGGGTCGAGGCCAGAATGTGCGAGGCGCATCTGGACAAGCACCTTCGAGATGGTGCCTTCCAGTTGACCCATCGATTCAAACGAGCTGGTGTTGGTGCCAAGGTAGTCCACCTTGCCCGTCGCGATGGTGGAATCGGTCACCACGAGCACGCCGTCAAATGACTGCGGGTGCTGCTCACGGCTGACGCCGGTGAGTGCAACCAGGGAATCACGAAGCACCGCCACGCGGCCGGCAGCCACGAACCGGTGCAGGGCATATCGCGTCGGTGCGCCAGGGTCGCGCGAGAGCTTCTCGCCGGCGAGAGCTGATTCTATGCGGCTTCCAAGGCTATCACCGGTGCCATCGACCATGGCGATCTGCATCGTCCTGCTGCCGCCGCGCATCATCAGGGCCGGTACCACGGCCACGAACACCATGAGGATCGGGAGAATCAAGGTCGAGATCAGGAAGGCCCGGGTGCGAACACGTGCCACCAGTTCGCGACGGATCACGGCTAGAGTCTTGTTCACGCGGCCTCCGTGATCGCCGGCACGACGGCGGCGTTGCCAACCTTGGCAATGAAGATCGACTGGAGCGACGGCTCCACCACTTCGAAACGATTCAATCCCACCCCTTCCCGTACCAGGGCGCCGAGCAGCGCATCAGGCGAGGCGCCCGCAGCAAGCTCCAGCTCGGCGCTCGCGCCGTAATCATCAAGGGTGGCCACCAGCCGCCGATCAGCGAGAATCCTCGCCGCGTTCTCCTTGTCGTGCGTGAACCCGAGCGCGATGTGGTTGCCGCCAAACTCAGCCTTCACTTGCGAAACCGATCCGTCCACCACCTTCTCGCCACGCGCGATGATGACAATGCGATCACACATCTTCTCGGCCTGCTCCATGATGTGGGTCGAGAAGAGAACGGTTCGCCCGCTCTTGGCGATCTCCACGACGATGTCCTTCATCATCTGGGCATTCACCGGGTCGAGACCAGAAAACGGTTCGTCGAGAATCACCAGGTCAGGATCATGAAGCAGGGTTCCGGCAAACTGGACCTTCTGCTGCATCCCCTTCGAGAGATCTTCGACCTTCTTCTGCGCCCAGTCCTGCAGCCCGAGTCGCTCGAGCCACTGCCCGGCGCGTCGCTTGGCGTCGGCGACACCGAGGCCCTTCACCTCGCCAAGAAAGGCGAGGTGCTCGAGCACCTTCATCTTCTTGTAGAGACCTCGCTCCTCGGGGAGATAGCCAAGTCGTTCGGAGATGTCGCGCGGCGACTTCTCCAGCCCGAACAGCACCACCTTGCCCTCGTCCGGTTCGATGATGTCCATCATCATCCGGATCGTCGTCGACTTTCCCGCCCCGTTGGGGCCGAGCAGCCCGAAGATCCCCCCGGCGGGAACCTCGAAGGAGAGCGACTTCACCGCGGTATGGCCGGCAAAGCGCTTGGTGACCTGGTCCACGCGGACAGCAGCTGGATTCATGGCAGGATCGCTCCGTGGGAAATGGCCGCAGCCACATACTCCAAGGTGGCCCGGCCGGTTTCAGCGGATCGAATGTATCGCAGGAGACCGGAACGTGCGGGAGACGTCCCGGATCAGGGGCTATTCCACCAGCCGGCGGATGCCCAGGAGCTGACTGGCAGGGATGATCGCGTGCTTCAGGTCAACCGCGATGCCAAATTTGCGTAGTTTGACCAACCACTCCTCTTTGGGAGTGGCCGACGCCGCGGGGTCATGGACTGCGACATCGTGGAGCAGGACCCCGCGATGGGTCTGCTCGTGCCACCGGCCCACCAGGGTCCTGCCATCGGTCGCGTCGACGACCACGGTCACGCCATGGAGCGCGTCGTGCCCGGGGTGGAAGACGTGCCCACTCATCCGCAGTAGCTGTCGAAGGCACTGACCAGGTCCGCCGCGATCTGGTCGGGGGACCGTCCCTCGATCTGGTGGCGATGCACGAACGCCACCACCTCACCGCCCTTGAGCAGGGCCACTGAGGGTGAAGACGGCTGGTATTCTCCGAAGTACGACCGAGCCCGGGCAGTGGCGTCAAGATCCTGACCAGCGAAGACACTGTACGTCCGCGCCGGCAACCTGGAATGGCCAAGCGCCATCGTCAGGGCCGGACGGGCACCCCCCGCTGCACAGCCGCAGACGGAGTTGACGAACACCATCGTTGATTCGCTGATGTCGCCCAGCGCCGCATCCACCTCGGCGACCGTGCGAAGCTCCTGGACACCGAGGCGGGTGACTTCGTCGCGCATCGGCTGGATCATCATCTCAGGGTAAGGCATCGCAGCAATCTCCAGGGGGTCGGGAAGAAGTAGTGAACGGTGATTGGTGATTGGTGATTGGTGAGGATGACCACGAGTCACCGTTCACTGTTCACTTCCATTAGGTCGTTTCTCTCGGTTCTCATCCAGTGCTTCCATCATCACATGCCACCCCATGGTGGCGCACTTGACCCGCATCGGGTACGCAGCAACCCCCTTGAAGGCCACCAGCTTACCAAGGGCCTTCTCGTCGGTCGGCTCACCCGTGACCAACGCATGAAAGCGTTCGAAAAGCTCCCGTGCTTCAGGTACGGTCTTTCCCTTGATCGCCGCAGTCATCATCGAGGCGGATGCCTTCGAAATGGCACAGCCCTGCCCCTGGAATCCGATATCCGTGATGCGCCCCTCGGCATCCACCGTGAGGTCAAGGGAAACCTCATCGCCGCAGAGTGGATTTCGGCCGTCGCAGTGATGCGTTGGTGTGACGAGCGGCTTGTAGTTCCGCGGCGAGCGTGCGTGCTCGATGATCACGGCCTGGTACATCTCGTCGGAGGTCGCCATCAGTTGAACATCCGCTGGATCTTGACGAGGCCGTGCGCGAGCTTCTCGAGGTCGTCGCGCGTGCTGTAGAGGGCAAGGGAAGCACGGGCGGTGGATTGGACGCCGAGCCGGCGGTGCAGCGGTTGGGTGCAGTGATGGCCGGCCCGGATGCAGACGCCGTCGTGGTCGAGGATCGACGCGATGTCGTGCGGGTGGACGCCCTCGATCACGAACGTGAGAATGCCAGCCTTCTCCCGCGCGGAACCAATCAGCCGCAGCCCAGGAACCTCGGCGAGCAGCCCGGTGCCAAACGCGAGCAACTCCTCTTCTTCGCGACGGAGCGCGACGCGGTCCAGCGCGTCGAGCCACCGCAGCGCGGCCTCGAGTCCAATCGCGCCGGCAATGTGCGGCGTGCCGGCCTCGAACTTCCGGGGGGCCGGGGCGTAGGTGGTGCCCTCGAAGGTGACCAGGTCGATCATGTCCCCGCCGCCCTGATAGGGCGGCATCTTCGCGAGGTGTTCCCGCTTTGCCCAGAGCGCGCCGATACCGGTCGGGCCGTACACCTTGTGGCCCGAGAAACAGTAGAAATCGCAGCCGATGGCCTGCACATCAATGCACAGGTGCGGCGCGGCCTGCGCACCGTCAATGAGCACCGGCACACCGTGTCGCTTCGCCATTCGGCAGAGCTCGACAACGGGGTTGATGGTGCCGAGGGCGTTGGAGACGTGGCAGACCGCCAGCATCTCGCATCCGGCCGCGAGCAGTCGCTCCGCGGCAACCAGGTCCAGTTCGCCAGTGTCGGAAATGGGGATCGGGACGGTCTTTGCCCCGGCCAGTTGCCAGGGAACGATGTTGGCGTGGTGCTCCATCTCCGTCACAAGGACGGTCGCGCCAGGCTTGATCCGCGGCTTGAGGAACGACTCGGCGACCAGGTTGATGGCTTCGGTGGTGCCGCGGACAAAGACCACTTCGTCGGCCGTCGCCGCCGTCAGGAAATGAGCCACTCGTTCCCGCGCGGCATCCCATGCCAGGGTTGCGCGCTCGCTGACCTGGTAGACTCCGCGATGGATGGTGCCGTAGTCCTGGGTGTAGAACCGGGTCATGGCGTCGATCACCGCCTGTGGCTTCTGGGCGGTTGCCGCACTGTCGAGATAGATCATCGGATGGCCGCGCGACAGGGTGCCGAGTACCGGAAACGTGCCTCGCAGTGACGATGCCAGTGCGGTCATCTTCTCACCCGATCATCGTCTCGAGTTCGGCCCGCACCAGCTTCTCCAGCGTCTCGCGGATCCCCGGATCCGTCACTTCCGCAAGGACCTCGGCCGTGAATGCCCAGATCAGCACCCCTTCTGCCACCCGGCCGGCGATGCCGCGCGTCTTCAGGTAGTAGCGCTGCTGCTCATCCATCTTGCCGACCGTGGCACCGTGGGTGCACTTGACGTCGTCGGCAAAGATCTCGAGCTGCGGCTTGGTGTCGACCCTGGCCGTCTCGGAGAGCAGCAGGTTGCGGTTGGTCTGCTTGGCGTCGGTCTTCTGTGCGACGGGCTGGACGATCACCTTGCCGTTGAATACGGCGTGCGACCGATCAGTCAGCACACCCTTGTAGACCTCCCACGAATTGCAGTGCGGTTGGTCGTGGAAGATCGCGGTATGGTTGTCGTGCAACTGCTCGTTGCGGCCCAGGTAGAGTCCGTAGAGCAGCGTCTCGACGTTCTCGGCCCCGAGCCGGGCCCGAAGATCGTGTCGAGAGAGCTTGGCACCGAGGGCAAGGGTAAACGAGCGGTAATGCGAGTCGCGCTCCTGCGACACCTCGGTCAAGCCGATATGCCACGCCTCGGCACCTTCGCGCTGCACCCGCAGATGTTCGCACCGGGCGTTCCGGCCGAGGACGATTTCGGTGACGCCGTTGGTGAAGCCCGTCGTCCCGCCGACACTGGCGAAGCTCTCAACCACCGTCACGCTCGCGCCGCGACCAACCAGGAGCAGGCTCCTCGGCGCGACGACCGGGACCGCGCCGGTGCTGACATGGAGGACCTGGATCGGCAGTTCGATCGCGATGCCTGCGGCGAGGTGCAGGAAGAGTCCATCAGCGAAGACGGCGCCGTTCAGGGCCGCAAATGGGGTCACGTCAGGCGTCGCATACCGCCCGAGGTGCGCCTCGACCTCGGGAATTCCTTCCGTGATCGCCGCCGCGAGCGACATGATCCGGGCTCCGGTGGGGAGCACCGGGAGATGAGACAAGGACGCCTCGAAGCGACCATCGATTACCACCACGAGGGCCCCGCGTTCGCTGCCGAGCAGGAACGGCTTCAGCGCCTCGGGGGCAACGGGGGCGGGGCGCCGTACGACGCCGAGGTTCTCCCGCGCGAGTCCCTGCACTGGGGTGAAGCGCCAGTCCTCATCCTTCGACGTCGGCAGACCGACAGCAGTAAACCGTTCGGCACTGCCACGACGAAAGGTGGCCAGCCATGCGGGGGCGCCGGCGCGGGCACCTTCAGCGACGAGTTCCGCGAAGGGAACCAGGGGCTCGTTCGGGCTGCGCGCCGGCCGCGTGGCAGTGGTCATGCGACCGCGGCCTCCGGGACACCAGTGAGCCATTCGTAGCCACGCGCCTCGAGTTCATGCGCGAGTTCCTTGCCGCCCGACTTGACGATGCGACCATCGGCAAGGACGTGGACGAAATCGGGGACGATGTAGTCGAGCAGTCGCTGGTAATGGGTCACCAGGATCGTGGCATGGTCGGGACGGCGAAGCTGGTTGACGCCGTCGGCGACGATCCGCATGGCGTCGATGTCGAGACCGGAATCGGTCTCGTCAAGAATCGCCAGGCGGGGTTCAAGCACGGCCATCTGGAGGATCTCGTTGCGCTTCTTCTCGCCGCCGGAGAAGCCGAAGTTGACGGCGCGCTCCATCACCTCGGGGCCCCAGCGCACCACCTTGAGCTTTTCCTCGAGCAGATCGTAGAAGTCGATCGGGTCGAGCTCCTCGAGGCCGCGCGCCTTGCGCACCTCGTTGTACGCCATGCGCAGGAAGTAGGCGTTGGTCACCCCGGGAATCTCGACCGGGTACTGGAAGGCGAGAAAGACGCCGGCGTGGGCGCGCTCCTCGGGCTCCAGGTCGAGCAGGTCCGCCCCATCGAGCGTGACGGTGCCACTGGTCACGGTGTAGGCCGGATGCCCCGCCAGCACCTGCGCCAAGGTGCTCTTGCCCGAGCCGTTCGGTCCCATGATGGCGTGCACTTCGCCGGCGTTGACGGTGAGCGAGATGCCCTTGAGAATCTCGGTCTCGCCGACGGTGGCGTGCAGATCGACAACTTGCAGCAGTGACATTCAATCCGGTCCAAAAAGTGAGTTGTGAACGGTGAACGGTGAACGGTGAACGGTGAACTGGCCCTGGTGAACACCTCGTTCACCGGTCACCACTCACCAGTCACTCCTGGTCTATCCTACGCTTCCTTCCAGGCTGACACCCAGCAGCTTCTGTGCTTCCACGGCAAACTCCATCGGCAGCTCCCGGAACACTTCCTTGCAGAAGCCGTTGACGATCACGCTGATGGCGTTCTCGGTGTTGAGGCCGCGTTGCTTGCAGTAGAAGATCTGGTCCTCGCCGATCTTCGACGTGCTCGCCTCGTGTTCGACATCACTGCTGGCGTTCTGCACGTCGATGTAGGGGAAGGTGTGCGCCCCGCAGCGGTTGCCGATCAGCATCGAGTCGCACTGCGTGTAGTTCCGCGACCCCGCCGCCTTGGGGAGAATCTTCACCTGGCCACGGTAGGAGTTCTGCCCCCGCCCTGCACTGATTCCCTTGGAGACGATTGTGGACCGGCTGTTGCGGCCCATATGGATCATCTTGGTGCCCGTGTCGGCCTGCTGCATGCCGTTGACCACGGCAACCGAGTAGAACTCGCCCACCGAGTCGTCGCCCATCAGCAGCACACTGGGATACTTCCAGGTGATCGCCGAGCCGGTCTCGACCTGGGTCCAGGAGATCTTGGCGCGATGCATCGCCTTGCCGCGCTTGGTGACGAAGTTGTAGATGCCGCCCAGGCCGTTCTCGTCCCCGGCGTACCAGTTCTGCACCGTCGAATACTTGATCGAGGCATCGTCGAGCGCGATCAACTCGACCACGGCGGCGTGGAGCTGGTTCTCGTTGCGCTTCGGCGCGGTGCAGCCTTCGAGATAGGACACCGACGCGCCTTCGTCGGCAACGATGAGTGTCCGCTCGAACTGTCCCGAGTTGGCCGCGTTGATGCGGAAGTAGGTCGACAGCTCCATCGGGCACTTGACGCCCTTGGGGACATAGACGAACGACCCGTCGGAGAACACCGCGGCGTTGAGGGCGGCGAAGAAGTTGTCGGACGCCGGCACCACCGAACCGAGGTACTTCTGCACCAATTCAGGATGCTCGCGCACCGCCTCGCCGAAGGAACAGAAGAGCACGCCGGACTTGGCGAGGGTCGCCTTGAAGGTCGTGCCGACCGACACCGAATCGAAGATGGCGTCGACCGCCACGCCGGCAAGCAGTTTCTGCTCGCTCAACGGGATGCCGAGCTTCTCGTAGGTCTCGAGCAGCTTGGGGTCGACTTCGTCCAGCGAACCGAGTGGTGCGGTCGTCTTCGGGGCCGCGTAGTACGTGCTCGCCTGATAATCGATCGGGGCGTGGTGGATGTTGGCCCAGTGCGGCTCGGTCATCTCCAGCCAGCGGCGATACGCCTTCAACCGCCATTCGAGGAGCCACGTGGGCTCATCCTTCTTGGCGGAGATGAAGCGGACGGTGTCTTCCGACAACCCGATCGCCGCAGTCACCTGCTCGATGTCGGTGACGAAACCGTACTTGTATTCGCGATTGACGAGCGCTTCGACGGGCGAGCTCATTGGTTCTCCCCAGCCCCCGGCGCGGTCGGAACGTGATAACTGCAGGTGCCACAGCCATCGGCAATGCGCGACTGTCGCGCGACCGGGCCACGGAACACCTGCGTGAGGAAGGTCTCTTCGGCCACGCAGATCTCGGGAAACCGTTGAGCCACCAGCTGGTGCGGGCAGTTGTGCTCGGTGAGCATCCCGCCGCTTTCTGCCCCGCTCCAGGTGGCCATGTACCCTTCCGCGGCGAGGATGCGGGCGACGGCTTCGCCACGGCGATCGGGCGCGAGGTGGGCGGTTTCGGCCACGATGCGCTGCTGCAGGGCGACGTAGTGTGTCTCCAGGAGCGAGACCGCCGTGGCGCGGCCCTGGCTGGCCACCACATGGTCGAGGAGGTCGGCAACGGTCCGCTCATACCGGTCAGGAAAGAGCGCCTGCCCTTCCGGTGAAAGCCGGTAGGCGTGTGACGGAGCCCCGACCCCATGATGGGTCCGGTCGAACGTCACCACACCCTCGACCTCTAACTCCTTGATATGATGGCGGATAGCTGTGATGGAATAGCCCAGAGCTGCCGCCAGCTCCCGCACGGTAGCCTTCCCTTCCCGCTTCAAATGCAACAGGAGGTCACCCCGCGGCCCCCGGTGCCCAGCTGGGGTCGCAGATTCATCGGAGCGGAAGGGCGGCGAGGACGTCATTGGGGGCGAATGCTACCGGCCGGCTGGTGTTTTGTCAATTTGTGCTATGAATTTGGATTTAAGTCCAGCCCACCTTCCCACCGGGTTGCGCGTACCTTCATCCGAACAACGCCGCCAACCTCAGTCCGGGATCGACCGATGAACCCTCGCTGGCTCGTCCTCGCCACCGCCACCCTCGTCGCATGGCCTCTCGCGGCCCAAGCTGGTGGCAGCGGCGGAACCCCGCCGGCGTTCCGGCCGGGGAAGTACACCATCGAGGCACGCGACACCGCCAAGACATTCCCGCCGATCCCTTTCGAACTGAAGAACAGCACCATCTTCGTGATCACGATGGCCGAGGGGACCTTCAGTGGCAGGATGCGATCGAAGGATGGCCTCCTGACGTATTCCGACCAGGGTTGCCTTGACGAGAACAACGTCCAGCGCGAGGGAACCTACGTGGTGCGCGGTGAGCGCGGCGGGTACTGGCTCGAGGTGCAAACAGATTCGTGTGAGGATCGCGGCAAGTCCCTGGCGAGCTGGCTCTTCCGGCCGATCAAGAAGTAGTCGCGGCGCTCAGAACCAGGTACCGATGCGGAACAGCAGCGCCCCGCGACCAGCGCGGTTCCAGCCATACTCAACCCGCACGGGACCGAGCGGTGTCGGACTCTCGAGTCCGGCCCACAGGCCCACCTGCCACGCGCCACGCTCAAGCAGACCGCGGCCCACCTGGATTCCTCGCGTGATGGCGAGCGCGCTGTCGAGCGGACTTCCGGCAAAGATCGCCCGACCAGCCGCCCCGGTCAGCTTGAAGCGTACCTGACCCAGCACGGGTCGTGACAAGGCCAGCGAGGTGGATGCTTCGCGATCACCGCGGTGTTCACCAAGGTGAAATCCGGGAAACCCCTCTTCCCCTCCGAGCACAAACGTCTGCCCGGTCGGCAGGGTTGCCCCGGCGCCGATCCGCAGCCGATGTTCGAGCAGGAAGCTTCCAATGGACGCACTCCAGCGCGTTGTCAGGAACGCCCGCCAGTAGGCAGTGGTCCACGCAAGTTCCAGCCGGGCGAAGTGGTCTTTCGCAGCGGCCGACTGTTCCAGCAGGAGCGTTGGCCCGATTGCCTGCCGATTGCGCGGAACTCGGCCATCGAGGGTGAGCTCGTGCCAGGTGCGCGCCTCGCCACCAACCATCAAGTGCAGCGAGGGCGCCAGATCGCGCTCCAGTACCGCTCTCGCCGCGAGTTCGCGAAAGACATCGGAGTCGAGTTCCGTCCCGGTGGTGTCAAATTGCCGAAGCCGCTCACCGGCCAGCGTGAGGTGAAAGGCCGGCGAGAGTGTCGGATGTCCCAGCAGGGACTGCCGCCGGACACCGATGTCGATGGAGCTGTTGAAGCGGCCGAGTGTCAGGATGCCGGACGCTTCGGCCTTGATGATCGGCGCGCGTCGATCGAGCATCCCCACCCAGGCGCGTCCCCCCAATTCCTGATCGTACGCCAGGCCGATGCCGGCGATTCGCTGTGGCAGCCGGCGCAGCAAGGGGTAGAACGTGACAGAATCCCCCGTGCCCGTGGGGCGAAGCCAGATTTCCCGGAAGAGGTCGCGGCGCGCGAACGAAGACAGTCGTTGTTCAAGCAGGTGAAGGTCGAAGGGCTGACCTGGCTCGAGGCGAAGCGCCTGCACCAGCAGCCTGGTGCCATCGCTATCCCCTGCTTCGCCCCGAATTTCTGCGATGACCGACGGGGTCTTCGGTGCCGACGAGAGGGGCCCCGTCTGCTGGGCGACCGAACGACATGGCCATTGCGCCAGCATCCTTCGTCCGGCCGCGCGGCCGAGCCGCAGCAGTGAATCGATGGTCGCCGGAGCAAAGTCGAGCGAGCCGAAGCCGTCCACGGGCACGCGAATGAAGAGGTCTTCGCGGCCAACGACATCGGCTGGCTGCTGGAAGAGCCAGCTCAGGACCCGGTCGGCAACGGCCAGCGAGGACTCGAGGTTGAGCGTGTCGACCAGGCGTGTCGTGACATCGCTCACGATGACGCGAGTGGCACCAGCATGGCGAGCGACGCCGACGGGGATATTGGCTGAGAGTCCACCGTCGATGAGTACCTGGTCGCCGATGCGCTCGGGAGCGAAGACCAGTGGAATGGCGATACTCGCCCGCACCGCCTGCGCCAAGTCGCCGTGATCGAGCACGACCACGTTCCGATCACGCAGATCGGTGGCCACCACCCGCAGCGGAATCGGCAATCGATTGAAATCACCGCGGGCCAGGAGATTGGCGCGCAGGAGGGCCACGTTGAGCGGGCCGTTGGCGTCGGTCTGTCGCAACGCCGAGCTCTCGACTGAGAACCCACCCGCCCCTTCCTCCCAGGTCACGAGCGGAAAACGGACGCCCCATGCCACCGGACCACGAACCCTGCCGGCAGTGGTTCCCTGGGCAATCGTGAACGCCCGCATGAGCGAATCGATGGTCGACCCGTCGAGGCCGGAGGCATAGAGCGCACCGACAATTGCCCCGATCGATGTCCCGACGATGAGGTCGGGGCGAACTCCCGCGGAATCGAGCATCTGGATGACGCCAACATGTGCCATCCCCTTGGTACCACCGCCACTCAGCACGAGAGCGGTTGGTGCCGGGCGACAGGCTGGGGCTCCTGCTTGACCCGAGAGGCGATGGGATCCGGCAGAACACATCACAACGGCGGCGAGCAGTACCAGCGGGACCCGGCGAGGCATGGTGTCTAACGTAACGACCTCGTGGTCTGGTCCGGCGGTCAGCGGATCACGTGCGCAGCTGATCGGCGTACCCCTGCCCTGCTCCGGACGGTCACACCGGTCGAGCGCCAGGGCGGGGCTTGCGCACACCGGGGGAAGGTTCCTACTCTCTCCCCTTGCCAGGTGCCCCCGCCCGGCTCCATGCTGCTCGATTGAATCGTGTTGTCCCTCCGGGCCTCGCGACGACTTCACCGCAAGGAGTATCAGATGCCGTACGTGATCACCGAGGCGTGTATTGGCACGAAGGACCGCGGCTGCGTCGATGTGTGTCCCGTCGATTGCATCTACGAGGGGGAAACGCAGCTGTACATCCACCCCGATGAGTGCATCGATTGCGGCGCGTGCGAGCCGGAATGCCCGGTGAATGCGATCTTCCCCGAGGAAGACGTCCCGGAAGGCATGCGTTCCTTCATCGCCATCAACCGGGAAATCTTCGACTCCGACACACCGCCGGGTCGTCCGAAGAAGTGACCGGCGCGAAACGCGCCGGCTACGTGCTCGACCCCAGTGACCGGAGCAACGATGGGCACCTCGACCGACTATATCCGCTACGCCGCCAAGTTGTCCCGAAAGCTCTACCTTGACGCCTCGATGGGCACACCGGCTGCGCCGGACCCCGAGTTCTACAAGACCCTCGCCAAAGCGCTCGAGGACATCGCCGACGGACTCGATCAAGCCAGCAAGCGGCGCGACTAGGTGGAAGTTCTTCTCATTGACGAACCCGAGAGCTTCCGCAACCTGCTGGCACGCGTTGCCAATGACGCGATCCTCGCGCTCGACACCGAAGCGGCGTCGTTTCATCGCTATCACGACCGAGTCTACCTGGTTCAGTTGAGCTCAGCCACCGTCACGGCGGTGATTGACCCCTTGGCGGTCGGTGACCTCAGGGCCCTCGGGCTGGTGCTGGCTGACCCGAAGGTCGAGAAGATCTTCCACGATGCCGACTACGATCTCCGCCTGCTGGACAAACAGCACGGCTTCCGGGCGAAGCACTTGTTCGACACCCGGATCGCAGCCCAGTTCCTCGATGAGCCCGGTATCGGCCTGGGCGCCTTGCTCGAGAAGTACTTCGGGGTCACGGCCGATAAGCGCTTCCAGCGGGCGGACTGGTCGGCGCGACCCCTTTCGGCCGACATGCTCAAATATGCCTCAGACGACACCAGATATCTTTGTGAGTTGCGCACCATACTACTTAATCAACTCATTGCCATTGGAAGAGATAGCTGGGTTGCTGAGGAGTTTGAGTTGCTGGAGAACACGCGGTGGACTGCCGGCGCGCTCGACGAGCAGACCAGTTTCCTTGCGCTCAAGGGTGCCAAGGCGCTTGAGCGTCGGGCGCTCGCGGTGTTACGGGAGATCTACTTCTGGCGCGAAACCACGGCCGGGCTACTGGACCGGGCTTCCTTCCGTGTGATGGGCAACGAAACGCTCCTCCTCCTCGCCGCCAGGCCGGTGACCGTTGAGGCTGAGCTCGCCAAAGTGCGAGGGGTCGGGCGTGAGGCGGTATCCCGGTGGGGCAGGGAGATCCTCGCGGCTATCGCCCGGGGCCTGGTGATCCCAGAGGCCGAGCTCCCCAGGATCGAACGCGCTCCCCGCCGCTCCATCGACCTCGAGCTGATGGCTCGGGTGGAACGCCTCAAGGCCGCACGGAACGCCGCCGCCGCCAGACTCAAACTCGCCCCAGGAGTGCTCTGCCCCAATGGCACCCTGGAGGCCGTCGCCAAGGCAGGACCGCGTTCCCCTGAAGAACTTGCCCGGGTACCGGGGGTTCGTCGATGGCAGGTTGGTGCCATTGGCACTGAGGTGCTGGCGGCGCTCGGCGACCTGGTGACCCCTGCGTGATCGGTACCAGGCCGAGGTTCACGGAATGGGGACAAACTCTCTATCATTCCCTTCAGGCTGGGCACGCGGGGGAGGGTGGTTGTGATTTCTGCAGAACTGGCGCGCAAGGCGCTCAGGGCAGTGAAGGACCCCGAGTTGGGGTTGAACATCATCGATATCGGGTTGATCTACGACCTCGCGATCGATGAGGCAGGCGTCGTGCATGTCACCATGACGCTGACGTCGCCGGGATGTCCCGTCGGTGGAGAGATCATGGCAGACGTCCGCCAGACCCTTGCCGACTTGGAGGGGGTGACTTCGGTCGATCTCGAGCTGGTATGGGAACCCTACTGGACCCCGGACAAGATGGATCCGCGAGTACGGGCCTTCCTCGGACACTAATTCACTGACAGGTACCCACCGCCGACCGCGCCGCATCGGAGACCTTGGCGCGCACCAACTTCAATTGTGCGAATGACAGCTTCGGCTTCCGCGGCGCGTAGCTGCGATTGGTGAGAAACACCACGAACAGGTCTTGCGACCGGTCGAGCCAGAGTGCCGTGCCAGTCCATCCGGTGTGCCCGATGGTGGTGGCCGTCGCGCAGCGACCGAACATCGAGATGCTCGTGTCCGTATTCTCTGGAGTATCCCACCCCAGGGCGCGAGATCCGCTCGTGGCGGTGCGCTCGAAGAAGCGCGACAATGTCGCGGGGGCAAGCCAGGGCGCGGAAGCGCTCGTGGAGTCGCGCAACCATCCTTGAGCAAAGCGTGCCAAGTCGATGCCGGTGGAGAAGAGCCCGGCGTGGCCGGCGACACCACCAAGTACGCGAGCATTCTGGTCATTGACGACGCCTGCGACCGGCTGGCCCCGGAAGGTCGAGGTCGGCACCACACGGGTCCGATCACGGGCTGACGGTTGATAGGTAGTCGCGCGCATGCCAAGCGGCCTGAACACGGCGGAATCCGCGAACGCGTCGAGGCGTTCCCCGGCGGCCTTTTCGACCACGAGGCCGGCGAGCATCGCGTTCAGGTCGCTGTAATGCGGACTCAGCCCGGGTGGCCGCTCCAGCGGGACGGAGAAGAGTCGGCGCAAGGCTTCGGGCGCACTGGACGCCTCACGCCAGAGCGGGGCATACGGCGGTAGCCCGCTGGTGTGGTCGAACAACATCCGCACCGTCACATGATCCTTGCCGGCCCCATTGAACTCGGGGACGTACGACGAGACCAGGGCGTCAAGGTCGAGTCGCCCTTCGTCGACCAGGACCGCGGCGGACGTCGTGGTACCGACCACCTTGGTGATCGACGCAAGATCCCACAGGGATGTCATCGGGTCTGGGACATTCGAGCGGCGATTCCAGGTGAAGCGGCCGTATCCCCTGGCGTAGAGAATCGTGTCGGCGCGCCCGACGACCACCACCGCGCCCGGAAAGATCCCACTGGCGATCCCTTGCTGCACCGCCGCATCGATGGCTGCGAAGGACTGCGCGGGGAGGCACTGTGAAAGGAACGCGGCGGTGAGTGCCAGGATGACAGGGCGGGGCGTCATGCTACCAACACGGTCGCAAGTTCAAGTCCACAACCTGAAGCGGGCGAGCGGCGCGTCTTATTGGGACACCCGAATCGATCCCGGGGGAACAGCGTAGAGGAGCTGCAGGGTTGCCTGGTCGCGTCGAGAGGGCGCTGACGTGGTCGCGTTGGGGAACATGAGATCGTCTCGTTCGGCCGAGTGCGGCAGACCGATGGCGTGTCCCAGCTCATGGGCAGCCACCCTGCGCCGATCCGAGACGGAGAGCGGGACTCGTTTCGCGCCGCCTTCCAGATACGCCAGGGTGATGTCGGCACCATGCACCGTGCCGTCTGGGCTCCAGTTGAGCACGGTCAGGCCCAGCCGGGTACTGTCGGGGAACGCCAGGGTCCAGCGGACCTTGATGTCCGCCGAATCCGAGGCGGCCACCTCGCGGAAACGCAGGCCAGCGCTGTTGCCGCCCCAGGCCGCGATCCCGGCGCGGAGATCATCGAACACCGCGTCGCTCCAGCCCGGGATGGTCGTGTCCGGGACAAAGGCAATCGTGAGCGGGGAATCGCCCGGATCGGGCCAGCGCACGACGACCGAATCCGTCTTGGCAAACAGGGAATCGAGGTACACCAGGGCGCCCTCGCGTTCGAGCCGCCGGCGAACGGCCAGGCGTGCCATCAGGTCCAGTGTCGGGGTGCCCGCCGTCACCTGATTGATCGCGGGTGAGGGTCCCAGTCTGGTTTCGAGTGTTGGGGGAGGGGCAGGAGAGGCAGTCTTGGAGTCGAAGACGGTCGGGGCTGGCCGAGGCGCCAGCGCACCCTGGTGCCGGCGGACGGCGTCGAGTGCGATGATGGTCGCCAGGAATGCGACGAGGAGGAAGAGCAGGCGGCTGTGCATGTGTTCCACTATCGGTCCAACATGGCAGGAACTGTGGCCCTGCGCTAGCGCCCGAGGGGGTCGCTCCCTACCATTGTGCCGTGCTGGATTCCCTGGGGCGGACACTCGTCCGATGGCGATGGGTCATCATCGCGGCATGGGCCGTGATCGGCCTCTTTGCGGCAAGTTATGCCGAGAAGACGGTCGGACGGCTTGAGATACGCGGTGCCGCCGACGTGATGACCGAGGCCCGCCTCGCAGACTCGCTGCTGACGAACCGATTCCAGGGACCGGTCTCGGAGTTCTTTGCCGTCACGTTGCAGGCGCCCGAACGGGTGACCGAGGGGGTTCCGGGCAAACTGCTCGATTCCCTGATCGCGGTCGCGAAAGCCAAGCCCTGGGTCCGAAGTGTCGTGTCGTATCGCAGCACCCATGATTCTACCTTCCTCGCGCGCGACGGCCGCACCACCTTCTTCCTTGTCGCACTGAATGTGCAGCACGACTCCGTCGGGACCGTGGTGGTCCCGATGCGGCAGGCTTTTGCCGGGGTCCTGCGCCGTTTCCCTGACCGGGAAGCCTACAGTGTGCTGGTGACCGGTCGGGCACCGTTGGACCTCGACATCCGCGGGGTGAGCGCGGAGGATGCCCACCGCAACGAGCGAAAGCTGGTCCCGATCACCCTCGTCGTGCTGGTGCTCGCCTTCGGAGCGCTGGTGGCGGCGTTGCTCCCGATCGTGGTGGGCGTCATGGCGATCACGATCGCCCTGGCGCTGGTGGGCGTCATGGCACTCTACACCTCGATGTCGGTCTTCTCCCTGAACATCGTGTCGATGATCGGCCTGGGCGTTGGCATCGATTACTCCCTCCTGGTGGTGACCCGCTTCCGCGAGGAACTCAGCCAGGGACTGCGCCCATCCGAAGCCGCGGTGCGGACGTTCGCGACGGCGGGGCAGGCGGTGATGACCTCTGGCATGACGGTGGTGGTGGGATTTGCCGCCCTCGTCTTCACGCCGCTCTCCGAGACGCGCAGTGTGGGACTGGCAGGACTCGCCGTGGTCGCGGTCGCGGTTCTGCTGTCGACCACATTGCTGCCGGCCCTCCTCTCGCTGCTCGGCCGCTCCATCGATCGGCCGCGCTGGCTGGCGCAACGGCTGGCGTGGTATCACCGGCCGAAGATCTGGGAGAAGTGGGCCCGGACCCTTTCACGTCATCCGTACCGCGCCCTTGGCATCGCCAGCGCCACGATCGGTGTCCTGACGGTGCCGGTGTTCTTCCTGCACATCGGACTGCCGAGCCGCAACTGGTGGCCAACGGAAACCGAGGCCGGGGCAGGGGTGGCAACGCTCGAGCGGATGGGAGTGTCTGGCTACATCATGCCGGTCCGCCTGGTGATCGAGTTTCCCGAGGGCGTCGAGGCCACCAGCGCCATCGGGCTCCGCGCGCTCAAGCATCTCTCCGACACTCTCCGGGCCGATCCGCGTGTCGGCGACGTCAAGTCGCTGGTTGACCTGACACCGGGTACAGGGATCCTCGAGTACTCGCTGCTCTACAGCGAACCCGACTCGGTGCGGATCAAGTACCCCGACTTCCTCGATGCCTATCTCGCGCGCGATGGCCGCACCACGCTGATCGACGTGATCCTCGCGGACACCACCTCGCTGACGACCGCGATGAAGGTGGTGCGCGACATCCGCACGATCGTCGGCTCCGGCAGCGTTCGCCAGCTCCGCGGGGCGACGGTCCGGGTCGGTGGCTACGTGGCAACCTCGTATGACTTCCAGGAGTTGCTGCTGGCGCGATTCCCGCTGCTCGTGGCAATGATCCTGGGGGTGACCGCCCTGATGCTCGCGCTGGTCTTCAAGTCGGTGCTAGTGCCGATCAAGGCCGTGGTGATGAACTCCCTCTCGGTGGCCGCGACGTTCGGGTTGATTGTCCTGGTGTTCCAGCACGGCATCGGCGGCGCTCTCTTCGGTCTGGACGGCCCGACCTCGGCGATCTACGTGATCGTGCCGGTGGTGGTGTTCGCGGTGGTGTTCGGGTTGTCGATGGATTACGAGGTGTTCCTGCTGTCGCGGATCAAGGAGGCCTATGACCGCACCGGCCAGAACACGCTCGCCACGCGGGAAGGATTGTCGGCCACGGCGTCCGTGATCACCTCCGCGGCGCTGATCATGATTGCAGTGTTCGGCATGTTCGCCTTTGCGCGCACCCTGATCATGCAGTTCGTGGGATTCGGGCTGGCGGTCGCCGTACTGCTCGACGCCACGGTGATCCGGATGGTGCTGGTCCCCAGCCTGATGCAGATCGCGGGCAAGTGGAACTGGTGGCCGGGGGTGAGGGAAGGGAGAATGGAGAAGGGAGCAGCGAGAAGCGAGGAGCGAGTCGAATAATCAGCTCTTCGCATCCTTCCAGTTGTCGCCGATTCCCACCGTCACCACCAGCGGCACATTCAATACAGCCGCGCCTTCCATGTGCTGCTTGACCAGTTCGGCCGTTGCCGCGGCTTCCGCTTCGGGCGCCTCGACGACGAGTTCGTCGTGCACCTGCAGCAGCAGGTGCGATTGCAGTCCCGCCGCGGGAAGGGCGCGGTGGATCGTGATCATCGCGAGCTTGATCAGGTCGGCCGCCGATCCCTGCAGCGGGGTGTTCTGCGCCGTGCGCTCACCAAACGAGCGGATGTTGAAGTTGCGGTCGTTGATCTCGGCGATATAGCGACGCCGACCGAACAGGGTTTCGACGTACCCTTTCTCGCGCGCGATCGCGACCTGGGCATCGAGGAAGGCGCGGACCCCCGCAAACCGGGTGAAGTAGTCTGCGATGAAGCGCTTGGCCTCGTCCTGCGAGATGCCGAGCTGTTTCGAGAGCGCGAACGGGCCCTGTCCATAGATGGTGCCGAAATTGATGGTCTTGGCCCGGGAGCGCATCTCGCTGGTCACCTCGGGCAGCGGCACGCCGAAGATGATCGCCGCGGTTTGCCGGTGGATATCCTCGCCGCGCCGGAACGCTTCACTGAACGCCGGGTCTCCCGAGAGGTGCGCCATGAGGCGCAGTTCGATCTGGGAGTAGTCCGCGACCACGAACTTCCAGCCACGACGGGGAATGAAGCCGCGCCGAATCGCCTCGCCGCGCGGCGAGCGGATCGGGATGTTCTGGAGGTTCGGGTCGGTGGAGGAAAGTCGCCCGGTCTGGGCGCCGACCTGGTTGAACGAGGTGTGGATCCGCCCTGTCTCGCGGTTGACCTTCATGGGCAGCACGTCGACGTAGGTGCTCTTGAGCTTCTGCAGCTCGCGGTAGCCGAGAATCCGGCGCGGCAATTCGTGCCCCATGTCGGCGAGCTGTTCGAGGACGTCCGCATCGGTCGACGGCCCCGTCTTGGTCTTCTTGATGACCGGAAGGCCCTGGTCGACGAAGAGGATCTGGGCGAGCTGCTTCGGTGAGTTGATGTTGAGCGGCTTGTCGCCCGCGAGGCGCTGGATGTCCTGTTCCAGCACCTGGAGGTCGTGCCCGAGCTCGCGGCCGAGTCTCGCGAACTGCTCGCCGTCGATGGCAATCCCGGCCCATTCCATGTCGACCAGGACGGGAAGAAGCGGCAGTTCGATCTGCTCGAGCAGTGAGCGCAGTGCGTGGTGGTCAACGTCGGGCGAGAAGATCTCGTTGAGGGCGAGGACCGTCGCGCTGTCGGCGCCGCAGTACATCGCGGCCTTCTCCACCAGCACTTCGGCGAAGGGGATCTGCTGCTTCCCCTTGCCGGTGAGGTCGGAGTACTGGGTCATCGACGTCCCGAGAAATTCGAGCGCCAGCGCGTCGATGCCGAAGGAGCGGCGCGAGGGGTCGAGCACAAAGGCCGACAGCATCGTGTCGCACGCGATGCCCGCCACTTCGATGCCGGCGCGGCGGAGCACCTGCACGTCGTACTTGAGGTTGTGCCCTGCCTTGGGCACCGAGGCGTCGCGAAGGAGATCGGCGATCGGCGCGCAGCGCGGGTCGGTGATCGGCGGGAGGTTCTTCACCTTCGGCGCCACGCCGTGCTCGTGATGCTCCTCTGGGAAGAGACCCTGCATCGGTGTGCGGTGCCCGTACGGCAGGTACCAGACCTCGCTGGGGCTCGCTGCGAGCGAGAGACCGATCAGGTCGGCGTCGTGGGGTTCGAGTGACGAGGTCTCCGTGTCGAGCGCGACCAGTGGCGCCTGTCGCAACCGGGCGGCCAGGGCCGCAAGCTCCGACGGATCGGCGACCACCAGCACGTCGAGCGTGGGGATCGCCGGTGGTGGTGGACCGGGTAGCGCTGCTGGATCGACCGTCGGGCGGGCGGCTTCGCCGGGCGCGAAACCCGGGAGCCGGTCGATCCTCGCCATCAGCGAGTTGAACTCGAGCTCCGCACAGAGCCGGGCCAGGGCCTGACGGTCCGGGGGCTCCATTACGGCGGCGGCGAGATCGAGTTCGACCGGCACGTCGAGCTTGATGGTCACCAGTTGTCTCGAGAGGCGTGCCTTGTCGGCCTGGGCTTCCAACGCCTCGCGGGCCCGCTTCTGCTTGATGTCGGGAACGTGCGCCAGGATGGATTCGAGGCCACCGAACTCCTGCAACAGGAGCACGGCACCCTTCTCGCCGATGCCCTTGACGCCAGGCACGTTGTCGGACGAATCGCCGACCAGGGCGAGGTAGTCGATGACCTGGGATGGCGGGACCCCCAGCCGGTCGGAAGCGTTCGCCTCCGTCACCCACGCCTCGTCGACCCCCGCCGGCCCGCCGCGGCCGGGGTTGAGCAGGGTGATCCCGGGACGGATGAGCTGATAGAAATCCTTGTCGCCCGAGACGATTACCGCTTCCAGTCCGTGATTCGCCGCGCGGGCCGCCAGCGTCCCGATGACATCATCGGCCTCGTAGCCATCGACTTCGACCAGTGGAATCCGGAAGGCGGCGAGCAGCGAGCGCACCCGCTCGACCGCGGTGTCGAAATCCGCCTGCAGTTCGGCGTCGAGCTTTTCCCGTGTGGACTTGTACTCGGCGTAGGTCTCGGTGCGGAAGGAGTCGCCGGCATCATTGACCCAGAGCAGGTATTCCGGGCGGTACTTCTCGCAGAGACGAAGGAGAAAATTCGCCACACCCCACGCCGCCGAGGTGTTTTCGCCCTTGGCAGTGCGCAGGGGCCGGGCGATGAGCGCGAAGAACGCCCGGTAGATCAGGGCGTATCCGTCAACGAGGAAGAGTTGTGGTGGATCGTGTTCTGGCATCAGGTGACAGTCACCGCGCGGGCTGGACACGCGCCTTGACTCGCTCGAAATCGGAGCGGGAGGCGGGGGTCAGGCGGAATCTCCCAAAGCCGGTCTGATCCTGGAACAGGAGCACAATCCGGTATTCGGTGTAGTTCCACTGATAGTACCGTCCGGCGTACTGGAGCGTCGGTGACGCGTCGTAGATTTCGTCTGGATCACCGAGGACGATGTAGACCTCGCCGCGATCGGTGCGCCAGCCGGGTCCGCCTTCGGTCCGGTAGCGCTGGTTGGCGATCGCCACGCGGGCGAAATACAGCTCGAGGGCCTCGTTGTTCGGCGTGGTCGGGATCGGGTCGGTGTCATGATAGAACTGCTTCCACAGCTCGCCCCGATCGGTGGACTTCGCCTTCTGGATCCGCGACAACTTGTTGTCCGCCCCGAAATACCGCAGCAGGGAAATCAGGTCGTCGAAGTTGGTCACCACCCACGCCGAGGAGAACGAGACCAGGGCGGAAGTTCTCCGGGTGCCGGTCGTCGTGTCGCCGAGGATGAACTCGAGCTGGCCAAGAGGAACCGAGTCCGGGGCAAGCCGGATGTACTGGCTCTCCACCTCGCGCGTTCCGGAGAAGTGCACCTGGGTTTGGAAGACGAGACTGTCGCGGTCATCCCGGACCTGCAACGGGATCGTCGCAGGTGCCTTGTAGCCAACCCCCTCGAAATAGACCAACAGGGTGTCACCGCCGTAGGCCACGGTCCCCCGAGGGTTCATGACGATTGAGAGGGAATCGGTGCGGGCTCCGCGCGCCCTGACTTGGTAGGCAAGCACCGGAGCGGTGAAGCTCCCGGCGCGGAAGGCCGGGACCGTGAACTTCCGGGTCGCGGTGCCGAGCTGGCCATTCGACAGGTCCCGGACCTTCACCGTGACGGTATAGTCGCCGGGAGCGAGGGTGACCTGTTCCTGGAGCAGGATGCTCTCGTCGCTGCGAAGCGTCTCCTGGAAGGTGGCCACCCTGATGGGCTGGTCGTGGCCCACCACCTTGGGTGGCGACCCCGGCTGGTCGAACTGGTAGTCGACGCGATACCGGGCGCCAAAACCCTGACCGTCGCGCTGGAAGGCGAATTCACGGTTGGCCAACGAAAGCCCGATCAGGGCCCGGGTCGAATCACCCGCCCCCGGAACGAAGGCGACACTGCCGACATAGCTGAGTTGTCCCGTGGCAACGAGGTGCCCCAGCCGACCATAGGTGGCATCGGCGTCGAGCAGCCCAAGCAGCTGGGTTTCTGGTGTGACCGTGGTGGAGGTGCCTACCCGCTGCCAGCTGCCACATCCCGCCAGGATCAGGAGGACGCCGGACGACACCATCAGGGTGCGGCGGGAGAGATGAAGGAGTGGACGCATCGTTTCTAAACTATATGACGAACAAGGCCCCTTCGATATGCCGACCCCGGTCCCGACGGTCGGCTGCGCTTGCCGCCCCACCGTCACGTGGGATACCTTATGCCATACCCCATGGCACAAGATTCCCTGATTGGACAGACCGTCGCCGGCTACATCATTCGGCGGGCGGTGGGCGAAGGTGGCACCGCCCAAGTGTATCTCGCTGAGCACTCAGGACGCGGAAAGGTCGCGCTGAAGGTGCTCCGGCCACGCCTCGCCACCGACCCGGTGGCCATCAAGCGGTTTCTCCGGGAAGCCGAATTCGGCGCCCGGGTGATCCACCCTAATGTCGTGCGCACCTTCGAGTTCGGTGAGGCTGACGGGGTGCAGTACCTGGCGCTGGAGTGGGCCGACGGTGAACCGCTGGAGACCTTCATCGCCAAGGCCGGGAAACTCACCCCGCCGGTCGCGGCAAACATCGTCCAGCAGATCGGTGCCGCCCTTCAGGAAGCACACAGCAAGGGCATCATCCATCGCGACCTGAAGCCCGCCAACATCATGTACGACCCCACAACCCAGACGGCGCGACTGCTCGATTTCGGCATCGCCCGCGATGCCGAACTGCCGGCCGAAGAGCGGTTGACGCGGGCAGGGTTCTTTGTCGGCACGCTCCAGTATGTCGCCCCTGAGGCGCTGTCCGGCGAACTGGTCGGTGAACAGGCTGACGTCTACTCGCTGGCCGTGATCGCCTACCAGTTGCTCACGGAGGTCACTCCCTTCCCGGGGAAGAATCCCCGCGAGCTGTTTCAGCAGTTGCTGACTCAGGACCCGATCATGCTCAATCAGGCGGACCGAGGCACCAAGTTCTCGCCCCGGCTGGAAGAGGTGGTGATGAAGGGGCTGGCACGCGACCTTGGCAAGCGCTGGAAGACGGTGCAGGACTTCACGATTGCGTTCTCCGAGGCAGCAACCGCTGCCGAGCCGGAGAAGCCGGGCTTCTTCTCCTCGATCTTCAAGCGTAGCTAGCCGTGCTCTCGGGGCATGACGCGCTCGTCGGGCTGCTGCGCCAGCGCTCGGTCGAATTCGGCGACTTCACGCTGGCCTCCGGCGCCACATCCGACTGGTACATCGACTGCCGTCGCACCACCATGTCCGCCCAGGGTCAGTTGCTGATCGGCCGCCTCGGCCTCGAGGCGATTCGTGCGGCGCGCTGGGTTCCGCGCAGCGTCGGGGGACTCACGATGGGCGCCGACCCCGTGGCATATGCGATTGCCGCGGCCAGTGCCACGCAACACATGGACCCCATCGACGCCTTTTCGGTGCGCAAGGAAGCCAAGCAGCACGGGACGGGTCGGCGCATTGAAGGGAACTTCGCCGCCGGTGACGCCGTGGTGGTGATCGAGGACGTGATCACCTCGGGGGGTTCGGCGCTCCAGGCGATCGCTGCGGTGCGCGCCGAGGGCGGCACCGTGCTCGGCGTGCTGGCAGTAGTTGATCGCGAAGCCGGTGGCCGGGCGGCGATCGAGGCGACAGGAGTACCGGTGGTCACACTGGTGAAGGCCTCAGCACTGCGATCGTAGTTCGCTTCTCGCTGCTCATCCCCTTCCCGGCGCCAGCGGACGGAATGTCCGCCACAACACGACATGTGGCCGTACGAAACGATCAAGAAAGCGATCGAGAACCATGGCGAACGGAAAGCGCGCCCGGAACTCGCTCGGCGTGATCCCAAGCACCACGCGCAGGTGCCGCCCAAACGATTGTGGTGAGGCGTACTCCAACCGATAGGCCACGTCGGCCACGTTGAAATCTCCCTCGTCAAAGAGCTTGGCCGCATGACAGAGCCGGACGGCCACGAGATGGTCTTTCGGGCTCGGCAATCCGGCGCGGACAAATCGCGAGACGAAAGTGGATGGTGTCGTGGCGAGTCGCTGCGCCAGTTGGCGAATCGTGGTGGTTTCGGGTGCGGTCCGCACCAGTTCTTCCCAGAATCGCTGCGCGCCGGGTGACATCGTGCCGATGGTATCGAGCACCGGTCCGAGGATTGCCTGAGCGCGTTCGACGGGAGGGGCGCCTAGCACTTCGCGCAGTCGCCGCCAGCCGTTGGCATCGGTCGCATCGACCACCTGCCGCACGCCGGTGGCGCCGAGTCGCAAGAGCGCTTCGGCGTCGCCGGGCTCACGCGAGGTGACCAGCGCCACCGTCGGCACCCTCGGAAAGGCGCGGACGAATTGCTCGAGCAGGGCAGGGGCGTCGGCGGCACAACGGCGCACCGAGACCAGCATCGCGTCAACCGGCCGTTCGCGCACCACCCGGATGGCCTCGCGAATCGATTCCCGGTGAACAAGGGAGAATCGCCCGCTCCCGGCCGCTTCGACTCGGCTCCGCTCGGTCGGTTCGAGGACGGCGGCAATGATAGGGGTCGTCGAATGCGACATCGGGGGACCTCGGTTAAGGGTCCTGGGACGATGGCAGCGACGGTTCAACCGCTCCTCAACCCCCAGGGCTTCCCGATGTCGCCTCGTCGGCACCGCATGACGCACCGCGGGGAACGGGGCTATGTTCGGGGACGGGTTGGACGCGATGATCGCGGCCCCGAGGCAACGAGGGGTCGAGGAAAGTCCGAGCTCCACAGGGCAGATCGCCAGGTAACGCCTGGGCACCGCAAGGTGACGGACAGGGCAACAGAGAGTAGACCGCCGATGGCCCGAAAGGGTACAGGTAAGGGTGAAACGGTGGGGTAAGAGCCCACCGCCCCTCGTGTAAGCGTGGGGGCACGGTAACCCCCGGTCGGAGCAAGGCCAAATAGGCGGCAAGGTGCGGCCCGCACCGTTTGAGCCGCGGGTAGGCTGCTCGAGGCAGTCGGCGACGACTGTCCCAGACAGATGATCATCTCCCGTGAGGGAAACAGAACTCGGCTTACGGTCTGACCCGGGCGCCCCATGCCATGAACACGGCGTGGGGCGCCGTGCGCTTCCCACCGACACAAACGCCCCAGATGCCCCGTACGGCCCCCGCGGCTAGTTTCGGAAGGGAAAGGAAGGGCGGTATGCGGCCCGGAAAGGCTCTGGGCCGTCGTGATCATCCCACGCGTCCGTGCGGGCGCGTCCACTCGGAGAGACCAGGAATGCTGGCAGTTCTCATTGCGCTGGCGGGCCTCGGCCCAGTCAAGCCGGTCGTTCCGGCTGCGCCGTTGCACTACCGTATCGACGCGAAGTCGCGCCAGGAAGTTGACCTGACCGCCTTCGGTCAACCACCACAGGTTACCGAACTCACGGCCAAGATCTTTATCAGCCTGACGATGATGGACACCACGGGCGGCAAGCTCGCCCACGTCGTGATCGATTCGATGATGTTCGAGGCCACCGGCCAGATGCAGATGGCGTTCAATCAGGCGGCGGCGGATTCAGCGAAGGGGGCGACCATCCACGCCTACGTCGTCGATGGCAAGGTCAAGGACAACGCCAAGCTCTCCATCGAGACCCAGGCCACCGGTTTGGCACGGCAGACCCTGTCACTGCTGTTCGCCGGCACCCGCGGCGGGATGAAGGCAGGCAACGGCTGGGTGGACACCACCAATTCCAGCAACAAGGCAGCGACCGGCGCGACCCAGAACACGACGGTCGTGACGGACTGGAAGGTGACCGGGGCCGAGGGTGACGCCATCACGGTGGAAGGCAGCGGCAACGGAAAGGTGAGCATGGAGGGTGGGGAGCAGCAGATCTCCGGTACCAGCACGAGCAAGCTGACCGTCACCTCTCCCGCCGGTGGTCCATCGCGCCGGGCGACGCTCTCGTCCCAGCAAGCCTTGCTGGTGACGGTCGCCGCTGCTCCGGAGCCGATTCCTGTCACCGCGATCTCGAGCCTGACGCTGACACTGCTCAACTAGGGCCACGGAATGATTCGGACCTGTCCCGCCGTCGGTTGCAGACCGGCGGCGGGTTGCGGGCAACCTGGAGCAGTCTGGCAAGGGAGCTGGAGCAGGGGCGGCGATGACCATGACAGGGCATTGTAGTCGTAGTTACATGTACTACCTGTCAAGGAACGGTCAAATTCGGCTGGTCACCAGGGCGGACTCGATGAACGTCCTGATCAGCGTTCCGTCATCGCATCAACTGGTGCCAACTGTCCGCCTTATTCGAAGCCGAGTCAGTTTCCGTGATATCGCCCCCTAGGAAGCGCTCCCTCGGTCGGACGCTTTTCCTCGGCGTCCTCCTGGCTGCGGGGCTGTTCGTGCTGTGGCTCTTCGCCGTCTGGCCACCTCCGCTCTGGTATCGCTTCTATTTCCCGCGGGAGACGGCGTTCATGGCCATGCGGCGCCACGCTGATCCGGTGGCGGCGGCCAAGCGGAAATACCAGCCCGTTCCGCTCGCCCAGATCGCACCGGTCCTCAAGAAGGCCATCCTGATCGGCGAGGACAATCGTTTCTACGATCACGGGGTGTTCGACTGGGTCGAAGTGCGCCACGCGATGGGCTTTCCGCGAGATTCCTTCTCCTGGGGCAGTGCCCGGGACCGCGGCGAACTCTGGCGCGCAGCACGTCGAACAGTTGGCGGCACGAAGAGGGCTCGCGGGGCCAGCACCATCACCCAGCAACTGGCCAAGAACCTCTACCTCTCGCCATCGCGAAATCCGCTCCGAAAGGTGAAAGAGGCGGTCACGGGCTGGCGGCTCGAGCTCTGGCTACCGAAAGAGAGGATTCTCGAGCTCTATCTCAACACGGCGGAAATGGGGAGTGAGGTCTGGGGAGCGGAAGCGGCCAGTCGGGTCTATTTCGGGACCGGGGCCAGGCAGCTTTCGGCGGAACACGCGGCGACGCTTGCCGGATTACTACCATTTCCGCGTAGTAGTAATCCGAACTACCGCCCAGGCAGAATGAACTGGCGGAAGGACCTGATCTTCCAGCGGCTCATGGGGCACCCGGTGGTGGTGCCCATCGACACCGGAGTGGTGGCGGGGGTGGATTCCGTGAGCGGTGGTGGTTGAGACGAGGCGACAGGAAGGCGGGTCTCCTTGAGCGTAGCGAAGGGTATGCGTGGTCGAACTTCGGCGAACGGCCGCCACGCAAATTCTTCGCTGCGCTCAGAATGACGGTCGTTCGGTATTCAGCTCCGTGCGCCTATCGGCACTGCGGGTAGCTCAAGTCCGGCCCGTCGATCTTCGGCCGGTCCTTCCGGTCGGCAACCGCCGTCATGACGTTGTGGACGAAACGCCCCAGGCGTGCAGCGTGATCGTAGTCGATGTATTGCGGTTCATCGGTCGCTTGGTGGTAGTCGCGGGAATAGCCGGTCGAGAAGTAGGTGACCGGGACGTTGTGGGCGACGTAATTCACCTGGTCGCTGCGACAGAATCGATTCAGCGGATTGGCGAAGACGTCCCAGGTCCGATCAATGGCCATTGGCTCCTTGGCAATCGCGTTGACCGAATCGATGATGTCGCCAAACTGCGACGCGAGGCGGCGGGCGCCGAGAGTCTGCACCGAATTCGGTCCCCCCATTGCCACGTCGATCACTCGGCCCTTGCCCACCATGTCCATGTTGTGTGCTGCAACCACCGAATCGAGCGGAACGGTCGGATGCTCGGTGAACCATCCCGAGCCGAGCATGCCGGCCTCTTCGCCCTGGTGCGAGATGAAGATGATCGAGCGCGCCGGATGTTCCTTGGCGAACTGTTCGGCGATCTCCAGGAGCACTGCGGTGCCAGAGCCGTCGTCGTCGGCGCCGTTCATGATCGAGTCGCGGCGCGGCGGGCGAATAGTGCGAGCGCGGGCAATCAACGAATCAATCAGGTGTTGCTGTACTTCATTGGGCCGGCAATTCACACTGGCGTTGGCGCCGTCGGGACGCATGACGGTGTTCCAGGCCCGCAACGAGTCGTGGTCCACTGCGGTGGCGTTCACGCCGTTGTGGTCGTTGTGCGCGCCAACCAGGACGTACTCCGTCGCACGCGCCGGATCAGAGCCGGGCAAGAGGGCGATCACGTTGCGTCCCGGCGTCGGCGACATTCGCCAGGCGAAGTTCCAGCTGGCTGACACCGGTTGTCCCTGGGTTCCGATCGTGAGCTGATCCAGTGGCTTGCCGAAGAGCCTGACGGCCGTCTCGGTGGTGATGGTGGCTGCAGCGATGCCTGTCGCGCTCAGCGCTGTGAGGGGGCGCATGCTGCCGCGGCCCTGGCCGAATGCCGCGCTGACGGCTGCCGGGCTGATCGTTTCCTGGGAGAGCAGCAGGCCGGCGAGGCCAAGGGTCGCCGGTCGCGGGTCGCGCGCTGCGGCGGCACCACCCCGCCCGCCACCGCCAGCGCGCCCACCTGCCCCGCGCCCACCTGCCCCGGCCGCCGGCGCGGCGGCGCCGCGGCCGGCAGCAGGAACCACTGGTGTGAGTGCGAACGCCGCACCGCGCTGGTTCGGCCACCCCTGGTCCGGCGCACAAACCGTAGCCGACCCGCCGCCAGCACCGCGACCGGCTCCGCCACCGGCACTCGCCGGCGCGATGAACACCGCCACTTTTCCGCGGAAGAGGGCAGGATCAAGCACCACGGCGGTGTCACCCATCCGACCAGCAAACACGGTTGGCGTACTGGGGAGCTCGATCTTCGCTCCGGCGCCGTTCGCCACGGTGGGCACGGTGGGAATCCAGTCGCGCTTTGCCGTGAGCGGGACACCGCCCACCGTCAACCTGGCCGCTGCGTCGAAGCTGGTGAAGCCGTAGGGAAGATTCTGGAACCAGGTGCCGCTGTCGCCCGCTGGCTTGAGCCCCATCCGCTTGAACTCGGCGGCGATGTAGGTGGTGGTCTTGTAGTTGCCAAGTTCTCCGATCCGGCGACCCTGCATCGAGTCGTCGGAGATCTGGTAGAGTCGCGTCCGGAGGTCATTGGCGGTGATCGCCGTCTCGGTCGGTCGTGGCGCCCACTTGAGCGGGCCCTCGTCGGGCCAGACGGTCTTCGCTGCCGCCGCGGCCGGCTTGGCGACCGGCTTCTTCTGTTGGGCGGAGAGCGGAACGACAACGGCGAGTGAGAGCGAGAGCGCGAGGAGGGTCGGGCGAATCATGGTGGTGCTCCAGACGGGAATTCGCTGTTCTGCGGGGAAGAGGTCCTTCGCTTCGCTCAGGATGAGGGATCTCTGGCTTCCTGGTTCCGACCCCGAGCGTAGCGAGGGCGGAGGGAGCTCCCTCCGCCCCATGACCAGGGTCAGTCGAGCAGTCGCAACGGCATCACCAGGGTCAGGTAGGCCGCCGGGTCATCCCAGCCGACCGGCTCGACCGTCGCGGCGCGCTCTGGCGCCTTGAGGGTCATCCGCACTTCGTCGGTGGGGATGTACTTCAGGACTTCGAGCAGGTAGTTGGCGTTGAAGCCGATATCGAGCGGCTCGCCCTCGTAGGAGACGGTGATTTCTTCCTGGGCCTCGCCAAGGTCCGGTGTGGTGACCGAGAGGCGGCAGGAGCCGTCACCGAAGGACATCCGGATCCGGTGGGTCTGCTCGCTGGCCACGATACTCATCCGGCGAAGCGCGGCCATCAAGGTCGCCTTGTCGGTGGTGGCCACCTTGTCATTCTCGCGCGGAATCACCTGCTCATAGTTCGGATATGGCCCTTCGATCAGTCGGGTAAAGACCTGGGTTGTCGCCGAGCGGAAGCCGAGATGGTTGTCGGAGCGGCCGATTTCGATTTCATCGTCCGGGCCGAAAAGCTTGCGGATTTGCTCGAGGGCCTTGGGTGGCACGATCAGTTCGGCGCTCTGGCCATTTCCTGCCTGCAGCGGCACTTCCATCTTCGCCAGGCGGTGACCGTTGGTGGCAACCATGCGCATCCGGTCGGGCATCAGCTGCCACAGGACGCCGTTGAGGATCGGGCGGCTCTCTTCGGTGCTGGCAGCGAACGCGACGTGTGCCACGAGCTTCTGGAGGTCGCGGGCGGTGGTCTTGGAGGCGCCATCGAAGGTGACCTGCGGGAATGCCGGGAATTCCTCGCGCGGAAGGCCGAGGAGTTTGAACTTCGATCGGCCGCACTCGATGTTCACCCGCTGCTCGCCTTGTGTCGTGAAGCGGATACCAGCACTGGGCAATTCACGCACCAGCTCGAGCAGCTTGCGGGCCGGAAGGGTGATCGCCCCTTCCTGGTCAACGGCCGCCGGAACGATGGTACCGACGGCGATGTCGAGGTCGGTGCCAGAGAGCCGCAATCCGTCCTTGGTGGCTTCGAGAAGGATATTGGCCAGCACAGGCAGCGTGGTCTTGGTGGGAACAGCCGCCGCAACAGCGACGAGTCCCTCCTGCAGCTGCTCACGTGTGATGGTGAACTTCATGGAGTCCCCGATGGGCCGAAGTCGCTGCTAAAAGCACTACTGTAATTAGTAATAAAAGACTCTAGTCGTAGTAGTAGAGGGTTGGTGAGTGTGGACCAACTCCTCAAGTGTAACCACCACATCCTGCTACAGTATTTGGTGACGGTGGAGAGGTTGTGGGTGATGGGGAGCAGTAACTGAGTTCCCCACCGGTTTCCGCACTCGCCAACGTCTTCAACGTGGCACTGATACACAGTGTTACTAGACTGTCAACAACTCCTGCCGTGCCGAATCTACGCGCTCACGAAACTGGCGATCGCGGCCGAGTTGTGACTGAACTTTATCGACACTGTGAATCACGGTCGAGTGATCGCGGCCACCGAAGGCCTGGCCGATCTCGACCAGTTGCATCTGCAGGAGCTCGCGCGCCAGGAACATGGCGATCTGTCGCGGCACTGTCAGCGTCTTGATCCGGGCCTTGGAGCGGAGCCCCTCGGGCGTGACCCCCCAGCGGCGCGCCACGACCTCCTGGACCTTCTCGATGGTCGGCAGGGTCCGGTGCTTGGCGTCGGCATCATCGCCGGGGCGGAGCTTGTCTGCCAGGGCCTCGCGGGCCAGCTCGATCGAGATCTCCTTGTGTCGCAATGAGGCGTACAGGAGGAGCTTGATGATGCACCCTTCCAGTTCCCGGACATTGGAGCGGACGCTCTCGGCGATAAACCGGAGGACGTCGTCGGGAATGGTGGTCTCAAGATGGTCCTGCTCCTGCTTCTTCCGCAGGATGGCGATCCGGTGCTCGAGATCGGGCTGCTTGACGTCAGCGACCATCCCCCACTCGAAGCGGGAGACAAGGCGGGCCTCCAGGCCAGGAATCTCCTTCGGCGGCCGGTCGGAGGTGAGGACGATCTGCTTGCCGCCCTCGTAGATGGCGTTGAAAGTGTGAAAGAACTCCTCCTGCGTCGCTTCCTTCCCCTCGAGGAAATGGACGTCGTCGACCAGGAAGAGGTCGACATCGTTCCGGTAGCGCTTGCGCAGGTCGGCCATGGTGCGGCCGTGGATCCCTTCGATCACCTCGTTGATGAACTGCTCGGCCCCGACGTAGAGGACCCGGGTGCCGGGATTTCGGGCACTGACCTCGTGCGCGATCGCCTGCATGAGGTGGGTCTTCCCCAAACCGGTCGGGCCGTAGATGAAGAACGGGTTGTACTGCTTGCCCGGCGCGGTGGCCACGGCGTGCGCGGCGGCGGCGAGCTCGTTGGACTTGCCGATGACAAAGGTGTCGAAGACGTAGCGTGGATTGAGCGGCTGGGCGCTGGGATTGGTTGGTGCCGCCGGCGCCTGTTGCACGCCTGGCGTTGCCGCGGGGACGAAGAGGTCCATCTGGGGCCGCTTCTGGCGTTCGGCGGCGACTTCAAAGACCACGGAGACGTTTTCACCGGCGGCCTCGGTGGCCACACCCGTCAGCGCTACGGCGTACTTCTCCTCGTTCCAGCGCTTGGCAAAATCGTCGGGGGTGCTGACGACCAAGGTCCCGCCCTCGAAGGAAAGGGGTACGGTGGGCAGGAGCCAGGTATGGATCATGGCTTCGGGTATATCACGCTTCGCCCCCTCGAGAACACGCTTCCAGAGGTCTTTGGCGTTCAGCGTCATTTGGCGTCGGTCACAGGCTGCGGGTGAGGCGGTGTCTATCGGGACGCCGAGTTTACGGCTTGGATGTGGAAAAGTCAAACCTTGCCCCAAACCCCCCGGGACGGTACGTTAGACGGCTTGATTTCAGGGAGAGTTTTGCCATGATGCCGACGTATCGACCGCGCAACAAGCGCCGTATCGCCAAACACGGATTCCGGGCCCGGATGGCCGACCGCTGGGGTCGGGCAGTCCTGTCGCGCCGCCGCAAGAAGGGGCGGAAGCGGCTGACCGTTTCCATCGGCACGAAGCACGCCACCGTCTGACCGGCGACGAGCGCTTTCCGCGCTCGTGCCGGCTGGTTCGCGGAACTGATTTACGCCGAGTGCTCGCGACCGGCCGTCGCACTCGCCGAGGGCACCTCGACATTTCTTGGACAGCCGGCGAAACGGGCCACCTGCGCATGGGACTGATCGTACCCCGGTTCCAGCATAACGCGGTGGCCCGCAATCGTTTACGGCGTCAGCTCCGGGATCTTTGGCGGCGCGAGTTTCAGGGACGAGTCCCTGCCTGGGACGTGGTGATCCGGCCCCGTCCCGACGCCTATGGCGCATCGTTTGACACCCTGCGGAGCGACCTCCTCGCCTGGTGCGAGGCCGTCGGGGCATGAGCCAGTGGAGCTTGGCCGTTCTCCCGTCGCCCGTACCCTGGCCCTCGTGGTTCGGGGCTACCAGCGCTTCATTTCCCCGGCGTTTCCCCCGGCGTGCCGGTTCTACCCGACCTGCTCGCAGTACACTTTGGAAGCAATCCAGCGCCACGGCGCCCTCAAGGGCACCTGGCTTGGCCTCAGGCGGTTGGCTCGGTGTCACCCTTGGCACCCTGGCGGCCACGATCCTGTCCCCTGACCCGATGAGTTGCTCGTGAACGATCGCAGGCCATTGTTCGCGGTCGCGCTGATTCTGCTGATCGCGATCGTCCCCGGGATCCTGATGAAGAAGCCCGCGCCGGGACCGTCGGCCGCCGCCGCCGTGACCGCCGCGCAGCCGCAGCAGCCGGGCCAGGATTCGGGTGCGACCGGCGTGCAGGCACCGCCATCGCTGCGCGCATTTCCGGGTTCATTCGACACCACCCTGCCACCCGAGAAGACGGTGGTGGTGCGCAGCGGGTTGTACCGTTACGCGATCTCGACGTATGGCGCGCGGATCGTGTCGAGTCGATTCCTGCGGTACACCTCGATGGTGGCTGGCGACACCACGCCCGCTGGCAAGCGTGACACCCTGGAGTTGATCCGCAGCGGGGATGCCCTGCTCGGCACACGCCTCCTGGTGGGCAACGACACCGTGCGACTTGATCGCGTCGCCTTCACCGCCAGCACCGATTCGGTCACGGTGGGGAATGCGCCGGCAAGCGTTACACTGAGCGGCAATGCGGCCGGCCATGAGGTGTCGCTGGCCTACCACTTCATGCCTGACGACTATCGCATCACCGTAGACGGGAGCGTCTCAGGGCTCGGGACTGCGGGTGGCACGCTACTGATCGGGATGGGCGGCAGCCTCCGCATGACCGAGGCGAATCCGGCCGACAACCTGCGTGAGAGCGGCATCGTCACCAAGTCCGACAAGTCGCGGTTGACGCGGTTCAGCCAACTGAAGCCGATGTCGACGACTCCGATCGAAGGTCCGTTCGAATGGGTCGCGCTCAAGTCGAAGTATTTCGTGGTCGGTCTCTTCGCCTATGACTCGCTGTCGGTCAACAACATCACCGGCCGGATCGGCGGTGTCGTGGCCACGGTGCCCGACACCTTCAAGACCCCGGTGCGGGCCGAAACCGCGGCTTCGTTGACGGTGCCGGCGGCCGGCACCTTCCACTGGGCCCTGTACGTCGGGCCGATGGAGTACGACCGGCTCAAGGCAGCAGGGCGCGATTTCGACGATGTGAACCCCTACGGCTGGGCCTGGCTCCGCCCGGTGATCCGCCCCCTGGCGGTCATGCTGCGCGCCCTCTTCGTCTGGATGCACCATCTCGGCCTCGGCTACGGCCTGGTCATTGTGCTGTTCGGCATCTTGATGCGGGTGGTGCTGTGGCCGCTCAACTCCAAGGCGTACCGCTCGATGGCCTCGATGCAGGCGATCCAGCCGCAGATCACGGCGCTGCAGACGCGCTACAAGGACGATCCGGCGCGGCTGCAGCAGGAAACGCTGGTCATCTACCGCGAGAACAAGGTCAACCCGCTCAGCGGCTGCTGGCCGATGCTGATCCCGTATCCGTTGCTGGTGGCGGTGTATTTCGTCCTGGCCAGCACGATTGAGGTGCGCGGGGTGCCGTTCCTGTGGCTCACCGACCTGTCGCGCCCCGATCCGTTCTATATCGTGCCGCTGGTCATGGCCGGCTCGATGTATGTGCTGTCGAAGATCGGGCAGATGGGGATGCCGCCCAATCCGCAGGCGAAGATGATGATGTACATGATGCCGGTGATGATGCTGGTGCTCTTCGCGCGCTTCGCGTCAGGACTCAATCTCTACTACGCGGTGCAGAACATTGCCTCGTTGCCGCAGCAGTGGATGATCATGAAGGAGCGGAAGCGGATCATGGACGCGAAGACGGGGCGGGTGGTGGGGGGGACGAAGAAAACACGATGACCGACGAAACCGTGCCGACCCAACTGACCACGGTCACCATCAAGGTGAGCGATCCCGCGCGCGGACCATACGTCGTCGAAGGCGAGTGGATTGTGCGCGACGCCAACGGCAACGCCTACCCGTTGCCTGAGCGGAAGAACCCCAAGCGCGTGTCGTTGTGTGGTTGCGGCAAGTCGGCCAAGTGGCCGGTGTGCGACGGGACGCACAAGGGAGATCCGCCGCCGGAGTGATGCTGGCCTCATCCTGCGCGGAGCAGCCCGCAGGGCTGCGAAGTCGAAGGATCTCGGCGCCGAAGCCGAGGTCCTTCGCTGCGCTCAGGACGAGGAGGTTCGCGGATCCTCCGCCGCCATCCGCACTGCTTCACCGATCCCCACCCGCTCGACCCGTTCCGCCACCATGCGCCACGCCAGATAGTGCCCGGCTCCGGCCGGAAGGACGGTGGTGCCCGTTGTTCGAGTGGAAGCCGGGGTGTCGGGGGTGAGCCAGCGCAGCACCAGACCGATTCCGGACTGGTCGATATCGGCGTCGAGCAGGGCGCGCAGGGTGTGCTCGCGGTCGCGGAGCCGGTGCACGGCGCCAGTCGAGATGCCGAGAAGTCGTTGGGCTGGGACGTCGGGGAGCAGTCGCTGCGCCAGGTGAAGGCCCAACCCCTCGGTGTAGAGCCATTCGCTGAGGGGAATGTCCCTGGCTGATTGCCAGCGATCCCATTCACCGGCGTTGGGTGCACGAATCGCGCTCAAGGAATCCCGGCTGCTCCACCGGGTGACGGCGACCAGGCCGCGCGCAAGCGCGACCACCAAGTCGGTGTCGTCGGGGCAGCGCTCGAGAAAGAGCACCACCTTCGCCGCTGTTCCCGGAAGGGGCTCCACGCCGTCGCCGGCATCGTCCCCAGCGAACAGCAGCACGCTCGCGGCGGTGTCAACACCCAACCCGTAGGACTCACTCACATTCTCGCGCAGCAGTTGTTGCCGTTCGGGATCACTCGCGCGAAGGGCCAGTCGGTGGAGTTCCGCGCGGTCGGTGGCGAGGGGAAAGGCGCTCGCGTGAGGTGCGCGCTGGCGACGCAGGGCCTCGAGCAGGGCTGCATGGCGCGCACACCAGGCCGACTGCGCTTGCGGAGCATCAACGGCCGCCGCCCACGGCGAAACCAGGTCGATGATCACCGCGTGTTCAGTCTCGGAAGACGACGAGAAGTGTCTTGGCGCCTTGGGCGCCGATCACGAGCGCCTGTTCTATGTCGGCGGTCTTTGACGGCCCGCTCAAGAACCAGCCACAACGAGATCCGGCCGGGAGCCGTCGGACCGCCTCGTGCATTGTGGCGACAATCGCACCGGTCGGTACAACCAGCACCAACTCGGTAGCCAGTACCACATCGGCGCGGTTGGTGAGGTCGTCTGCGTCGACATACACCGCACCATTCTCGGCCACCGCAAATCGACCCGGCAACACGACCACCGCGTGCCGACCGGGACCGAGCAGCGTGTAGACCACCTCTTCGAACACCTGCATCGGCTCGCAAACGGCACTCGCGCCACCCACGCTCTCAAGCGTGCTCCGGAACTGCTGGAGGAGGTCGGCTGCGTCGGCCGCATCAGGCACTGGTGCGGGGGTAGGCGCCGGCGGCACCTCGGCGGCACGAATGGCGGCGAGAATCTCGGCGCGCGCGATCATTCGACCCTTCCCTCGCGGCGCGCCCACTCGCGGAACGACTGAGCCGGCGCCAGCGGCAGCTCGCGGCCGGCGCGTGTCCACGGGTTCCAGCGACCGGCCAGGAGGGCCGGGGGAAGGAAGCGGAGTGCGCGTCGCGCCCAACGACCAGCCGACTCGAAACGGGTGCGATCAGCGACGATGCCGCCCAGACGAGCGAAGATGGCCGCGTATCCCTTCGGGAGCGCGTTGGCTGAGGCAATCCGCCCGCGCCACGCCAGCAGCTGCACCGGGATGTCGATGCGCACCGGACAGACATCCTTGCACGAGCCGCACAACGTTGACGCGAACGGCAACGCGCGGTGGGCGTCCAGGTCCACCGCGGGCGCAAGGATGGCGCCAATGGGTCCGGCGATGGAGTACTGATAGCTGTGGCCGCCACTGCGACGATAGACCGGGCAGGTGTTGAGGCAGGCGCCGCAACGAATGCAATGCAACGCGCTGCGGAACTCGGGATCAGCGAGACGGGCCGAGCGGCCGTTGTCCACCAGCACGACGTGCATCTCGGCCCCGGGCCGAGGCGCGGTGATGTGGGTGGTGTACGCGGTGATCGGCTGGCCGGTGGCACTCCTGGCGAGGACTCGCAGCAGCACGCCGAGATCGTCGAGCGTGGCAACGATCTTCTCGATACCGACCGAAACAATGTGGATCGGCGCGGAGTGCATGCCGAGGTCGGCGTTGCCCTCGTTGGTGCAGATCACCACACCGCCCGTCCCGGCCACCATCGCGTTGGCACCGGTGATCGCGGCGTCGGCATGCAGCAGCACCTCACGAAGATGCTCGCGGGCGGCGGCGGCCAGCGCGTCAGGAGACGACTCGTCCGCGGGGGTGCCGAAGTGGGTGTGGAAGAGCGTGCCAACCTCTTCCTTCTTCCAGTGTATGGCCGGGAGAACGATGTGACTTGGCGCTTCCCCGGCGAGCTGCACAATGCGCTCACCAAGGTCCGTGTCGACCACCTCGATACCACGGGCGGCGAGATACGGATTGAGTTGGCACTCCTCGGTAAGCATCGACTTGCTCTTGGCCACGCGGGTGGCCGACCGCTGGCGCAGGAGGTCGAAGACAATCCGGTTGTGCTCCTTGGCGTCGCGGGCCCAGTGCACCGTGACCCCCGAGGCCGTGGCGCGTGTCTCGAAAGCTTCCAATAATCCGGCCAGATTGGCCATCGCGTAGGCTTTCAGCTCGGCGGCCCGATCGCGCAGTGCCTCCCACTCGGGAAGGTCGGTGGCGCGGTCGCGTCGCTGGCGCACGAACCAGAGTGCCTGGTCGTGCCAGGCGGCACGCTCGCTGTCGTTCAGGAACGCGGCGGCGGCCTCGGGATGGCCGGCGCTCATCGGGTCGCCTCCTCAAGGAGCTCCGCGATGTGCATGGTGCGGAGGTCCTTCGCTGCGCTCAGGACGAGGGGGGATCGAGCGACACCCTCGAGGTGAAGCAGGCACGAGGGGTCACTGCTGACCAACACCTCGGCCTGGTGCGAGGTGTAATCGGCGAGCCGCGAACGTCCCATCGCCACCGACAGCTCGGGCTCACCGACCGCGAACGACCCACCGAAACCGCAACACTCATCGACGCGGTCGAGCGGAACCAAGGTAAGGCCCTCGAGTCCGCAGAGGAGCGAATGCATCGGGCCGCTCACTGGCTGGTGCAGCTCACTCGAACCACCAAGCCTGAGGCCGCGTTGGGCGTGACAGCCAAGGTGCATGGCGACACGGTGGGGAAAGCGACCCGGGAGGTGCGCCATTCCGAGCGGGCCGGTGATGAATTCGCAGAGTTCGAAGGTGACTTGTGCGGCGTGGTTTCCCCGGTCGTTGTCGACCAGGCCAGGCAGGTGGTGCCTGACGTGGTGGGTGCAGCTTCCGGACGGCATCACGACGACGTCGAAGACCCCGGCACTGGCCGCCCAGTTGGTCGCGGCGGCGCGGGCATCGGCTACCGCCCCGGCGTTGTTCATCGGCTGGCCGCAGCATGGGGCATCGAACGCCAGACTTACCTTGCAGCCGAGGCGCTCGAGCAGCACGAGCGTGGCCCGCGCCGCTTCTGGGCGGAGCTGGTCGACGTAACAGGGGACCGCGAGTGCCACGCGCATCAGGTGGTCAGGGCTGGCGGGTCAAGTCGAAGATCTTCTCCATCGGCACCCACTTCTGTCCCCGGTCGGCCCACGGCAGCGGCTGCTGGAAGCGCCACATCAACTGTTCCCATTCCTGCACCATGGGATTGGTGGCGTCCGCGATGGCCTTGGCGGCTCCGTCGAAGTGCTCGTTGGTCTCCATCACCATGAAAAGCCGGTTGCCGGTGCGCCAGATCTCCATCGCGACGATGCCCGCCGCGCGAATGCTTGTGGCGATCTCAGGCCAGATCTGGTCATGCAGGTGACAGTACTCGGCAATCAGGGCCGGGTCGTCCTTCAAGTCGAGGGCGAGGCAGGAACGATTCGTCATGACGTCACCGCGAGGGTGTGGCGATGGCCACGCACGGCAAAGTGCAACACCACCAGGTAGCAGGCCACCGGGATCCAGAACGCGGACTGGATGCCGTTCGCGTCGGACACGGCGCCCATCAGGGCGGGGATGATCGCACCCCCGACGATGCTCATGACCACCAGGGACGAGCCGAGCTTGGTATCCTCGCCAAGGCCATCGATGGCGAGCGCGAAGATGGTGGGGAACTGGATGGCGTGGAATGCACCAAGCAGCACCACCATCCAGACTGCGGCGGTGCCCGACCCGGTGGCGGCAAAGGCGGCGGCCAACACGCCGAGCACGGCGGTGCCGGCCAGCATCCTCGGGGCGGGGACCTGCTTCATCATCATCGAACCAACCACCCGGCCGATCAGGAAGCCGGCCTGATGCCACTGCAGATAATAGGCGGCGCTGCGTTCATGGACCCCGGGAATGGCGTGCTGCGCGAAGCGAATCACAAAGGACGCCACCCCGATCTGGGCACCGACGTAGCAGAACTGGGCCAGCACACCCCGGCGCAGATGGGCGTGCTGCCAGGCGCCGCGTAACCCTCGCCCAGTGCCAGTTCCCGGTTCATGCACCTCGGGGAGCTTGGCCAGGGCGATCATCACGCCAACCACCAGGAAGAAGAGCGCGATGATCAGGTAGGGGAGCCGCACCCCGCCGGCCTCGGTGGCGCGCCAGGTCTCGATGGCGGCGGGGGTCATCGTGTTCAGATCGGCCTTGGAGTGTTCGACACCGGAGAGAATGAACCGGGCGCCGAGGATCGGGGTGAGCATCGCGCCAAGCGCATTGAAGGTCTGCGCGGTGTTGAGCCGGCGTGCGGCGGACGGCACGGGGCCGAGTACGGTGACGTATGGATTGGCCGCGACCTCGAGGACGCACTGTCCACACGCCATCACGAAGAGGGCGAGCAGGAAGAAGGGATACCAGCGCGAGGCGGCGGCCGGCTGGAAGAGCAGCACGCCGAAGGCGCAGACGCCCAGACCGACCAAGATGCCGCGCCGGTAGCCGATCCGCCGCATAATCCAGCCGGCCGGCAGGGCCATCAGGAAGTAGCCGCCGAAGAAGGACGTCTGAATCAAGGACGACTGGAAGTCGCTCAGGTCGAGCGCCTTCTTCAGGTGCGGAATCAGGATGTCGTTGAGGTTGACGCCAATGGCCCAGAGAAAGAAGAGCGAGGTGACCAGGACGAATGGCACCGCATAGCGGCGTTCAGTGAGCGGGGCACCACGATCGGTCATCGGGACTCCGGACGGCTGGGGGATGAGGATGTCGGGACCTGCACCAGCAAGGTTCAGGTCAGTGCGCGATCGAGATGGACGTAGCCGCCGTCCACGTACAGGTGCTGTCCCGTGAGATGTCCTGTGCGGGACGAGATGACGAAGCACGCCATCGCCGCGATCTCTTCCGGTGTGGTCATTCGGTGTTCCAGTGGGATGCGTGCGAGAATCTTGGCGCGCTTTGCCTCTGGGTCAGGGAAGCCCTCGAGCCAGCTGCGATACTGCGGCGTGATCACTTCGGCCGGGATGATGGCGTTGACCCGAATGCCGTACGGCAGCAATTCCACCGCCCATTCGCGCGTCAGGGCCAGGATACCACCCTTGGCCGACGCATAGCCTGAAGTATTCCCCTGGCCGGTGACGGCGGTCTTGCTGGAGATGTTCAGAATTGCGCCGCGCGCTGCCTTGAGGTGGGGCAGGGCGAAGTGGGTGATGTCGTAGTAGTGGTGCAGGTTGGTGCGCAGGGAGTCGCGGAAACGCTCCGGCGAGCCCTGCTCGAGCCCGACGCCATCGTTGACGCCGGCGTTGTTGACGATCGCGTCGAGCCGCCCGGCGCGACGAACTGTTTCAGCGACGGCATCACGGCAGGCGTCGGACTCGCGCAGGTCGGCGGCGATGGTGATCAGGCCGGGGAGTTCCGCGGCGAGCGCGGCGTTGGCCACGGCGTTGCGATCGACCACCACGGGGTGCGCGCCCTCGGCGCGCAGGGCGCGGGTGATGGCTTCGCCAATGCCGCTGGCGCCGCCGGTCACGAGCACGACGCGTCCGGTCAGTTCAAGATCCATGGCGGCTCTCCAATTGGTATGCTGAAATCGCCGTGCCACCAAAGATGCTTGCCTGCTCGCTCGCCGTCAGCCGGCCGGCCCAGTTGGCGACCACCGAAACCACTCTGGGATAGTCCGCGGCGAGGAGGCAGACCGGCCAGTCCGACCCGAACATCAATCGCCCGGTGCCGAAGGCCTCGGCTGCCGTGTCGAGACACGGAACCAGTTCGGCGACGGTCCACCTGCTCCAGGACGCCTCGGTCACCAGGCCGGACAGTTTGCAGGTGACGTTCTGGTGCCGTGCGAGTCGGTGGAGCCCTCGTTGCCATTCGGTGATGTCGCCGCCGGCGATCGGCGGCTTGGCGCAGTGATCGAGCACAAACCGGACATCCGGGCACCGGGCGACCAGTTGCTCGGCCGCGGCGAGCTGGCGCGGGTAGATCAGGATGTCGTAGCTGAAACCGTGACGCCCGAGCGCCGCGACTCCTGCCACCACGTCGTTGCGGGCGAGGAAGTCGTCGGGCTCGCCCTGCGCGATGTGGCGGAACCCCTTCAGCAGCGGGTTGCCACGCCACCGAGCCAACTCTTCGGACAAATCTGCTGCACAGAGATCGATCCAGCCCACCACGCCGCGGATGAACGGGTGGCGCGCTGCCAGCGAGAGCAAGAACTCGGTCTCGGCGAGCGACTGATCGGCCTGGACGGCGACCACACCGTCGATTCCGGCCGCCGCGACCAGCGGGGCCACGTCGTCGGGGAGAAAGTCACGCTGCAGCACCGCCATGTCCGGCGTGATCCAGCCGTCCCGCACCGGATCGAAGCGCCAATAGTGCTGGTGCGCGTCGATCCGCACCGTTCAGGCTCCCGGCCGTGCTTCCCAGGCGACGGCCCGCTGCTGGGACGTGCCTAGGCCATCGATCGCCAGCTCGATCACATCGCCGGGCACGAGATAGCGCGGCGGCTTGAAACCCAGCCCGACACCGGCCGGCGTTCCGGTAGAGATCACGTCGCCGGGGAGCAGGGTCATGAACTGCGAGATGTAACTGACGAGGAACGGCACGCCATAGATCATTTCCGCGGTGCTGCTGTCCTGCATCCGTTCGCCATTGACGGTGAGCCAGAGCTTGAGTGAGTGCGGGTCGGGGATCTCGTCGCATGTCGCAAGCCAGGGGCCCAATGGCGCGAAGGTGTCCCAACTCTTGCCCTTGAACCACTGGCCGTGATGCTCGAGCTGGAAAGCGCGCTCGGAGTAGTCGTTGTGGAGCGCGTAGCCGGCGACGTAGTTCATCGCATCGGCCTCGGCAACCAGCGAGGTGCGGCGCGAGATGACCACGGCGAGTTCGACTTCCCAGTCGGTCTTGGTGGAACCTGGCGGCAGCCAGAGATCGTCGAACGGACCCACCAGCGACGAGGTCGACTTGGCGAAAATGATCGGCTCCACCGGAATCGCCCCGCCGGTTTCCCGGGCGTGGTCGCGGTAGTTGAGGCCGATGCAGACGATCTTCGACGGCCGGGCAACGCACGAGGCCCAGCGCACGTCGTCAGCGACGCGTGGCAGTGCGGCGTGGTGCTCCTCGAGCCATTGGGTCAATCGCGACAAGCCATCGCTGCCGAAGAATTCTTCATCCCAGTCCTCGCCAAAGGCGGAGGTGTCGCGGCGCGCGCCATCGGCGTCGAGGATACCGGCGCGTTCGTCGCCGACGGGACCAAAGCGGATCAGTTTCATGGTATCAACCGTGGAGGCGGAGGAAGCCGCCGTCGATAGGGTAATCGGTGCCGGTCATGAAGGCGGCTTCGTCGCTGGCGAGGAAGCGGGCGAAGGTGGCGACTTCTTCGGGTTGGCCCATCCGGCCCACCGGCTGCGTTGCGGCGAGCTTGGCGAACATCTCGGCTTCGCGGCCGGGATAGGTGCGTGCCAGGTAGTTGTCGACAAACGGCGTGTGGACTCGGCCGGGAGAGATGCTATTGCAGCGGATGCCGCGCTGGACGTAGTCGCGCGCCACCGACAGCGTCATCGCGACCACGGCGCCCTTGGTCATCGAGTAGGCGAAGCGATCGGCGAGCCCTGCTGTCCCTGCGACCGAGGCGATGTTGATGATCACGCCATGTCCGCGCTCCGCCATGCCACCCACCACCGCACGGGTGCAGAGATAGAGGCCCTGCACGTTGACGCGGAAGAGCCGCTCGAAATCCTCTGGCGAGGTGGTCTCGACGTTGCCGATATGCGAGACGCCGGCGTTGTTGACCAGGATGTCGAGCCCGCGGGCGGCCTGGATGGCAGCGAACGTGGACTGCACTGCCGCCGCATCACTCACGTCACACAGATGCGCGGTTGCCGCCGAGCCGAGCTCGAGCGCCGCGGCCTTGACCGCTTCGCCGTCGCGATCGAGGCAATGCACCTGCGCACCGGCGCGGATGAATTCGGTGGCGATCGCCCGGCCGATGCCGCTGGCAGCACCGGTGACCGCGGCCAGCCGGCGGTTGAGCATGAACGCGTCACTCACAGCGACACCCCTCGCTTCCATGGAATGAAGTCCCACTGACCAAGCCGCTCGGCGGCGGTGAGATACCGGCCGCTGGCTGTTTCGATCACCAGGTCGAGAATTCGTTCGCCCATCTCGTCGATCGTGGCCTCGCCTGACACCACCGCGCCGCAATCGATGTCAACGGTATCGGGCATGCGCCGGGCGAGTGCGGTGTGGGTGGCGAGCTTGATGACCGGCGCCACCGGGTTGCCAGTCG